>JAHEBE010000297.1 GCA_024642365.1 Algoriphagus sp. | reverse complement strand
TCTTTTTCTCTTTGATGTCAATTCCCACTGGCTTACCGATCTCATCGTCTCCGTAGTCAAACAGGTCGTCTTTGATCTGGAAAGCCATGCCCACTTTCTCTCCAAACTCCCGCATTTGCTCGATCGTTTCTTTGGAGCTGTCTGTACTTGAAGCGCCTACAGCACAGCAGGAAGCCATCAGACTCGCTGTTTTTTGTCGGATGATTTGGTAATAAACCTCCTCATCGATGTCTAGTTTTCGGGCTTTTGCCATTTGCATCAATTCCCCTTCCGACATTTCTTTGACTGCATTGGAGACGATTTTCAAAAGATGAAAGTCATTATTATCCACGCTAAGCAATAAACCTCTGGAGAGCAAAAAATCTCCAACCAAGACGGCGATTTTATTTTTCCAAAGTGCATTCACTGAAAAAAAGCCTCTTCTATAATTGGCGTCATCGACTACATCGTCGTGAACCAACGTTGCTGTGTGTAGCAATTCGATCAATGCAGCTCCCCGGTGTGTGGATTCGTTGATCCCACCGCAAACTCCTGCTGAAAGAAAAACAAACATGGGGCGCATTTGCTTCCCTTTTCGCTTCACGATGTAATTCATGATGTGATCGAGAAGCTTGACCTTACTTTTCATCAAATCCTTGAACTTGAGTTCAAACTCAGCCATTTCGGAAGCGATGGGGGATTGTATTTGCGTGAGGTCTGGTTTCATTCGAATTTTGATGCTGTAAAATTACTAGCCTTTCGTTATTGGGCAAGGATAAACTGAAATAGAATAGCAACCGTGAAAATTCAATTCAGTGTAGAAAATTTGTACTTTAGGAAGAATACCCAGTGAATCACACAAAACTTAACCCCTATGAAGAATCTAAAGTTTGAAATTAAATGGGCAATTATTTTCATCCTATCCACTTTAGGATGGATGGTTGTAGAAAAGTCCCTAGGCTGGCATGATGAAAAAATTGCAGATCATGGCACGTTAACAAATATTTTTGCAGTCGTCGCGATAACTGTCTATGTGTTAGCATTTCGTGATAAAAAAGCAAGCTTCTTTCATGGCCAGATGAGTTATATGCAAGGGTTCATTTTCGGCTTGATTATGACATTGTTTATTGCGTTGATAAGCCCATTTAGCCAGTACTTTATTTCAGAAGTAATCACACCTGAATATTTTCCGAATGTGATCCGCTATGCGGTAGAGTCAGGAAAAATGACTCAGGAGGCTGCGGAGGCCTATTTTAATTTGAAAAGCTATATGATCCAGGCGGCTATTGGAGCGGCTATGATGGGAGCTGTTACTTCTGCGGTGGTGGCATTTTTTTTCAAATCAAAAAATTAATCTATCCCAGACGAGACCAAGGAAGTCAAAGAAGGACGGTCAATTTGTTTATCTTTGATCTTGCAAAATTAAAAGAACGATCCTTTGGAGGAGAAATACATCAAACATCGATATGAGCCTATCCTTCCGAGTAAGGAGGAGTGGCCGGTCGTAAAGCTGGCTAGGGAGCGTAAAGAATTTGTCAAAAAAGTAGCAGAAGTATCTGAGGAGCGAATCCTTTCTCAAACTGGTAACAACCCGGAGATATTACGGGAAGAGTTGGAAACAACCCTCTACCGAGAAAAGCTACGAATCAAGCAAAATCCATGGGTCGTAGATCCGGACGATGAGAGTGAGTTTTGGGGGGACGTTAAATCTTCCTTGCTCAATGTCAACGGAGAGTCCAAAAAGGCGAAACGGCTTCAAGGATATAAAGCGGTCTTGAATAAAATCACCAACCGCTATGCGGAGGAGATCGCGAGTAATTTCAAAGCAACGCATTATAAGTTCACACGAAGTGTGGTTACGTATGGTTTTTCCAGATTATTGAATGCCGCAAGAGTTAAAGGTTTCAAGTCTTTATTCAGTAACCAGTATACGCTTCAAGACAAGATTCAGATTACGGGTGAAACGGATCAAATCAGAGATTTGGCAACGAAAGGAACCATAGTTATGGTCCCAACTCACTTTAGCAATTTGGATAGTATTCTGATCGGATGGATTATTTCTGTTTTGGGTTTGCCTCCATTCATTTATGGGGCTGGGCTTAATCTTTTCAATATTTCCATTTTCGCCTATTTTATGAATGCCCTTGGGGCCTATAAAGTGGATCGCCGAAAGAAAAACTTGATGTATTTGGAAACGCTTAAAAGTTATTCCAAAGAAGCGATTCAGTTTGGGTGTCACAGTTTGTTTTTTCCCGGAGGCACTCGATCCCGAAGTGGAATGATAGAATCCAGATTAAAATTAGGCTTGTTGAGTACTGCGATCGAGGCACAACGGGCAAATTACCAAGCGGGAAATAATGATATTTCAGGAAAGATTTTCATCGTCCCAGTGACGATTAACTATCATTTCGTATTAGAGGCACCTGGGTTGATTCGAGATCACTTAAGCATTACGGGACAAGAGCGCTACTACAAGGAGAATGATGAGTTTTCTACTTCCTACAAAATTTCGAAGTTCTTAGTGAAATTTTTCACCAAAGGCTCAGATATCTCCGTCTCCATCGGAAGAGCAATGGACGTGCTGGGGAATTATGTAGACGAAAATGGAAGAACCATTGATAAAAATGGTCGACAGATTCATACTAGAGATTATTTCATGTCGGAGGGTCAGGTAACTGTAGATTCCCAACGAGAGGAAGAATATACTAATATGCTTGGGAAGCGAATTGTGGAGGAGTTTCATAAGATCAACCGCGTGTTTAGCTCGCATTTGGTTTCCTTCACGGCATTCGAAATGATTAAAAGTGAGAATTTGAAATTGGATCTTTTTGAATTGCTGCGCTTGCCAGAGGAGGATTTGATCATCGATTATCAGGCATTTAAGGAAGCTTGCCAAAAGGTGTTGGACATGGTCTATGAATTAAAAGCACAAGGTCTCATCAATACTGCGCCACACTTGAATACAGACATAGAATCCATTATTAAACATGGAATGGACAATGTCGGGATGTATCATGCAAAACGCCCTTTAATCCGAGATGAAAAAGGTGCCATTACGACTGAGGATATGAGTTTGCTATATTTTTATCACAATAGATTGACCGGATATGGACTCGAAAAACTCTTCTAAAACTGAAAAAATCATCGGCGTAATTGGTGTTGGGAGTTTCGGGACAGCAATTGCAAATATGTTAGCTGAGAAAAGCCAGGTAATTGTGTATGCAAGAAAACCGGAAGTAGTTGATGAGATTAATCAATCCAATACTGCACAGGGCAAACCTTTAAATCCCACTATAAAGGCTACCATTGATCCAGAGGAAATCTGTAAGAAATGCCAAGTGCTTTTCTTTATGATCCCGTCTTCCGCGTTCCAAGAGGTGGTTCGAACCTTTGCTCCATTTTTGTTTCCCTATCACCTAATTATCCATGGGACCAAAGGCTTGAGTCTGAATTTGAAGCCAGGCGAATCACTCGAAACGGTCAAGAAAATTAAAAAAAGTCAAATCTTGACAATGAGCGAAGTGATTCTGCAGGAAACAGTAGCAGTTCGTGTGGGCTGTTTAGCAGGGCCAAACCTTTCGAAGGAACTCGTGAAAGGTCAGCCTGCAGCCACCGTAATCGCTAGTAAATACAATGAGGTGATCTTGGAAGGACAACGGTTGTTACGCTCCGAGAAGTTTCAAGTTTATGGTAACTCAGACATTATTGGCGTGGAATTATCAGGAGTCCTGAAAAACATTATCGCAATATCTGCTGGAGCTTTAGCTGGTTTGGGATTGGGTGAAAATGCCAAAGGCCTGTTGATTTCTCGTGGGATGGTGGAAATGGTTCACTTAAGTAGGGCCTTAGGTGGAAGTGTCAAATCTGTTTTTGGTCTGGCAGGAATCGGTGATTTAGTCACCACATGTAACTCCGTCGATTCCAGGAATTTTTCTGTGGGTTATCGACTTGCGAAAGGTGAGAAATTAGAAGCAATCCTAGAGGACATGGAAGAGGTGGCCGAAGGAATCAATACTGTCCGAATCATCAAGGGTTTTTTGGAAACCTCTCAATTGCGCGCCCCAATTACTGAAAATCT
>JAHEBE010000296.1 GCA_024642365.1 Algoriphagus sp. | reverse complement strand
TATGGAACGCTTGTGCCTAGTGTAAATGCAAGTAGAAAATTGTCAAACGGGAATTTGATTAAGGCCGCATATAACAGAAGAATTTCTAGACCATCGCTTCGGTTCTTGAACCCTAACGTGGATGCATCTAACCCAACTCAGATTTCACAAGGAAATCCAACTTTGGATCCAGAATTGACTGATAACTATGAGTTAGGCTACAGCACATTTATCAAAGGAACTGTTTTGAACTTCACTACCTTCTACAGAAACACGACTGGTTCAATTCAGCCTGTTCGTACGGTAAGAACAGATGGGGTGATTTTCACTACTTATGACAACATAGGTCAGGAGCAAGCGATTGGTGGAAGTGTTTTCTTCAATATCAATGCAAGCAATAAGCTTTCATTCAACGGTGGTTTTGATACCTACTATGCGATGTTGGACAATGGAATCACCGATCCAGCTAGAGCTGCTCAAAACGAAGGATTTGTAGTTAGTGGAAGAATGTTTGGAAACTATACGCTTCCAAAAGATTGGCAGTTACAATTATTCACGTTTGCTAGAGGTAGAAGAGTTGAATTGCAGGGTAGCTCAGGAGGATTTGCAGCTTATGGTTTGAACTTGAATAAGCAGTTTGCTGAGAAAAGAGGAAGTATTGGATTTGGAGCTGAGAATTTCTTGGCAAAAGAGTTCATCATCAGAAATGAAATCATCACGCCAACGATTGTACAAAACAGTACCTCTGCCATTCGAAACATGAATTTCAAAGTGAACTTCAGCTACAGAATCGGAAAGCTAAGCATGGATCAAGGTCGCCCTAGAAGAAGAAAGTCAGTGAATAACGATGACTTGAAAGAAGGAGCTCCAGCAGGAGGCGAAATGAATCAAAACCAGAATTAAAAAATAGATAGATAGATTGGGTAACAAAAAACCCGCCTTCGGTTGAAGGCGGGCTTTTTTTTTGCTATGCAAAAATTATTTATAGGTTACTTTTTTGATCGCATCGATAGTTCGCTGCACATTTGGCAAAGTCACATCGATGTAGTTAGGCGAATAGCTCAAAGGAATATCCATAGAGTTAACCCGAATAACAGGCGCATCTAAGTAGTCAAATGCATAACGCTGAAAGTGATAAGTCAATTCTGAAGAAATACCCGCAATTGGATTAGCTTCCTCAACAATCACCACTCTGTTAGTCTTTTTTACCGATTCTAAGCAAGTAGCGTAATCTATTGGACGAACCGTACGAAGATCGATAACCTCACAGTCAATACCTTCTTTAGCCATTTCCTCTGCAGCTTCCAAAGCGACTTTCATCATTTTACCGAAAGAAATTACAGTGACATCTTTTCCTTTTCGCTTGACATCAGCTACTCCGATTGGAAGTAGGTATTCGCCTTCAGGCACCTCTCCTTTGTCACTATACATCACTTCAGATTCCATGAAAATAACCGGATCTGGGTCACGGATAGCGGCTTTCATCAAGCCTTTGGCATCATATGGATTGGATGGTACAATTACTTTTAGTCCGGGAGTATTTGCAAACCAGTTCTCAAAGTTGGAGGAGTGTGTCGCGCCTAATTGACCCGCATTTCCTGTTGGGCCTCTGAAGACCACCGGAACACTATAAGCTCCACCAGACATGGCAAGCATCTTGGCAGCCGAATTGATAATCTGATCAATCGCTACCAATGAGAAATTAAAAGTCATGAATTCAATGATCGGCTTCAGGCCATTCATTGCAGCTCCTACACCTAATCCAGCGAATCCTAACTCTGCAATAGGAGTGTCATAAACTCGGTCTGGACCGAACTCGTCTAACATTCCTTGAGAAACTTTATAGGCACCGTTGTACTCTGCAACCTCTTCACCCATCAAAAAGACATTTGGATCACGTCTCATTTCCTCGGTCATAGCCTCTCTTAAGGCTTCTCGAAACTGTATTTCTCTCATGAGTTATTCACTAAAATTTGGCTCGTAAAAATAGAAAGGAAATGACCAAAACCAAAAATAAGCAGGGTTTAATAGCGAATCCTATAATATGAATGGAAGCAATAAAGACCCGACTGCCTTGCTAAAATTTAGTGCTTAGGATTATTTCCAAGTAAATCTTATTCAATTGAAATCTTGAATCGCTGAGCAGCAGTCACTTTGGTCAGCCATTATAGCAATTTATTTTTCAACTGGTTTTCCCGATTCAACCCAAGAGGTAATCCCACCGTCTAGCATATACACGTGCTTAAATCCTGCTGCCTTCATCATTGCCCCGGCTTTTGCGGTACGTTTTCCAGATCTGCAATAGAGTAGGTAAGTTTTCTTTTTGTCTAGGGTCTCAATTTTTGCAGGAAAACTTTCATCCAAAAAATCAAGATTTGATGCCTTGTCGATGTGTCCTTCCGCCATTTCATCAGGAGTTCTTACGTCGATAAGTACATTTTTCTTCTTTTTAAGCATTTTTTCAAAGGTTTCCGCAGGAACTACTGTAGCCGAATCTGTTTCAGTTTGTGCCAAAAGAAAATTGGCCTGAAGGAGAAAAATAACAAGACCTAGGGAGAAGATTTTTGAGAATTTCATGGGTGTTTTGTTTGAAGTGTTCAAATGTGAAACCATATTGAAAAGAAAATTTAGCCCTTTCTTCTCAAATGTCCACAAAGATTGCCCTGATTTCTGACTCCCACAGTTACATTGATCACACAACATGTACTTATTTGGAGGATTGTGATGAAATCTGGCATGCTGGGGATATTGGTTCATTGGAAGTAATGGATGCCTTGCCAAAAGGGAAAACTATTCGGGCAGTTTTTGGGAATATTGACGATCTGGAAATCCAAAGCAGGTATCCAGAGTGGCAAAATTTTGAGCAGGATGGCGTACGCGTGTTGATGACACATATTGGTGGAAAGCCACCTCGGTATGCAAAGGGGGTTAAAAATGCCCTAAAAACACATCGGCCAAAGCTTTTTATTTGTGGACACTCTCACATCTGCAAAGTGGTTTTTGATCCTGAGGCAGATTGCCTTTATATGAATCCCGGAGCAATTGGTCAGCATGGGTTTCATCTGATGCGGACATTGCTACTTTTTGATTTGGATGCAGGCCAAGTAAAAAATCTCCGGGTCGTGGAACTGGGAAAGCGTGGAAAATAAAAAAGGCAACCCATTGGATTGCCTTTCAAAAGAAAGTTGGAAAAATTACTTTCCGAAAGATTTTTTAAGCTCTTCGATGTCCACGTTTTTGATTACTGGCATCGCGCTCAATTGCTTGATCTTAATCACACGTGTGGTCTGACTTTGTCTTTTTCTTTTTAATTTTCTCTTAAGCGTAGTAACTGCCATGGTCGTATGTTTTAATTGTTTGTTTCGAATCGAATCGCAAAAGTAAGTAAACATTTCTTTTCTGCCTAAAATAAATTCGGAATAAATTAAAGAGGTTTCCAGATTTGAAAGGCGCTTTCCCTTTTTTTAGATAAATTTGACTCCCAATCACCAAAGAATTATCCATGCAAAAGCCAAGTCTTCCCAAAGGAACCCGAGATTTTGGGCCAATCCAAATGGCAAGGAGAAACTATATCCTGGATCAAATCCGTTCAACTTTTCAACTTTTTGGATACAATCAAATTGAAACTCCAGCAATGGAGAATCTTAGTACTTTGACAGGAAAGTATGGAGATGAAGGCGATCAATTACTTTTCAAAATTTTGAACAGTGGCGACTACCTCAAAAATGTGGAGGCATCCGATCTGGAAAATGGCGCGAATGCCACCTTGCCAAAAGTGGCGGAGAAAGGTCTGCGATATGACCTCACGGTTCCTTTTGCCAGGTTTGTAGTAATGAATCGCAACGAACTGACGTTTCCTTTTAAGCGCTATCAGATCCAGCCTGTTTGGAGAGCTGATCGGCCTCAAAAAGGTCGTTATAGGGAATTTTATCAATGTGATGCAGATGTAGTAGGGACGGACAGTTTGGTTTGTGAAGCTGAAATCGTGTTGATGATTCGTTCGGTTTTTGAAAAACTGAAATTGACTGATTACAGCATCAAGCTGAACAATCGAAAAATATTGACCGGAATCTCTGAAGTTAT
>JAHEBE010000295.1 GCA_024642365.1 Algoriphagus sp. | reverse complement strand
TATTGTTTGCCAGCCAACAAATTTGGAGAAAAGGAAGCCATTTTGGATCGTGTTGGAGAGCTCAGCTTTACCAGTTCAGTAGCTGGAGATATCTCAAGCGATGGCATGCAGATTTTAGTCAAAAGCTATTTGAATATCTATTATTGGGAGCGGAAATCCGGACAATCTATTGCACAAGCCTTGGAAGAAGCGCCTAAAATGCTGCTTTATAATCCAGAACCTCAAGGTGAAGCCATCGGGTTTCAGTTAGATGGAAAAGCATATTATACGATCAGCGAAAAGCGATTTGATATCAATCCTACACTTTATCGCTATGAAGCAAGAAAATAACTCACAAACAAGCGCACATATCCTGATGGTTAGGCCAGCCAATTTTGGTTTTAACCCAGAGACTGCTGCGAATAATTTTTACCAACAAAAAGATGCTCGAAGTCCAAGTGTCATCAATGAGTTGGCTAGGGCAGAGTTTGATGGATTTGTGTCTTTGCTAAAAGATCAGGGAGTGAATGTAATAGTCGTGGAGGATAGTCCCGAACCTGTAAAGACCGACGCTATTTTTCCTAACAATTGGTTTAGTACTCATGCTGACGGGAAGCTTATTTTGTATCCCATGTTTTCGCCAAATAGACGATTGGAGCGAAGAAAAGAGTTGATTGAGGAATTGATGCGATTGAATTTTAAGGTTGGTGAAATCGTTGATCTAAGTTTTTTTGAGAAGGATGGCCAGTATCTAGAGGGCACGGGAAGTATGGTAATGGACCATAAATCCAAGCTAATCTATGCCGGCTACTCAGAGCGTACCCATCGCCTTCCGTTGGATTATGTATCCAAATTACTGGGCTACGAAGTAGTGGGTTTTAATGCCGTTCAGGAGATTGAAGGCCAAGTCACGCCTATTTACCATACCAACGTAATGATGCATGTAGGGTCAGATTTGGCGGTTGTTTGCCTGGACAGTATTCCTAAAGCAAGCGAAAAGCTAAAACTTCAACGGAAGTTGACTGAATCTGGAAAAAAAATTGTCCCGATTATGGCAAAGCAGAAGTTTAATTTTGCTGGAAATATGCTAGAGGTAAGTAATGATGGCGGTGAAAAATTTACCGTGATGTCTCAGACAGCTTTAGATTCTTTGAATATTGGACAGATTCAGTTGATCGAAAAATACACGACTATCATCAGTCCCAGTATTCCAACGATTGAAAAATTGGGTGGTGGATCGGCTAGATGTATGATGGCTGAAATTTTTTTACCGAAAGGGAAATAAAAAAGGGCGAAAATCTTTCGCCCTTAAAATTGAAATCAGTTGATCACACTCAAATCCCTGTGTAATTCCAAGGGGTGATTTTCCGAAGCTCATTCTTGATCGCATCCGAAACTGCCAATCCTGAAATAAAAGTGGCAATCGATTCAGCTGTGATTTTTGTGTTTGTACGGGTCAGATCTTTGAGCGCTTCGTATGGTTTTGGGAAAGCCTCTCTTCGAAGAACCGTTTGAATCGCTTCTGCGACTACCGCCCAGTTATCTTCCAAATCTGCATGGATTGCGGCTTCGTTGAGTTCTAGTTTTCCAAGACCTTTTTTCAAGGAGCCCAGAGAAATCAACATATGCCCCAATGGCACACCAATAATTCGTAAGACGGTGCTATCGGTTAAATCTCTTTGAAGTCTTGAAATTGGAAGCTTTGCTGCTAAGTGCTCCAAAAGTGCATTGGCAATTCCAAGATTTCCTTCTGCATTTTCAAAGTCGATCGGATTTACTTTATGAGGCATCGCAGATGACCCGATCTCGCCTTCTTTTATTTTTTGCTTGAAATAGTTCATTGCGACATATTGCCAGATGTCTTTTGAGAGATCAAGAAGGATCGTGTTGATCCGCTTTAGACCATCAAAAATTGCTGCCAAATTATCATAATGCTCGATTTGGGTAGTAGGATAACTTCTTTCCAAACCAAGGTATTTGTCCACAAAGTTGAAAGCAAAGCCATTCCAGTCGATCGAAGGATAGGCTACATGATGTGCATTCATGTTTCCGGTGGCGCCACCGAATTTTGCGGAAAAAGGAATTTGCTCCAACAATTCCATTTGACCTTTCAGACGTGACACGAATACATTTATTTCTTTTCCCAGTCGCGTAGGCGATGCAGGTTGACCATGCGTTTTTGCTAGCATGGGGATTGATTTCCAATCTTCTGACAGATCATGTAAAATCTCCATAACCTCTTCAATTACTGGAAATATCTCCTCATGAAGCCCTGTTTTGAGCATCAATGGCGTTGCGGTATTGTTGATGTCCTGAGAAGTCAGTCCAAAATGGATAAACTCTTTGAATGCATCCAAACCTAAGGTGTCGAACTTTTCCTTGAGAAAATACTCGACAGCTTTTACATCATGATTGGTCACTTTTTCGGTGTCCTTGATTTGCTGCGCATCTTCAAGAGAAAAATCCGTTACCCAAGCACGTAATGCCGGGAAAAGGTTCGCGTCAAATGATTTCAATTGCGGTAATGGAAGCTCGCAAAGAGCGATAAAGTATTCCACTTCTACATGGACACGGTATTTGATCAAAGCAAACTCAGAAAAATAAGCCCGAAGTGGGGCAGTTTTACCAGCATATCGACCGTCTACAGAAGTGACTGCCGTCAGAGCATTTAGTTTCATTGGATGGGTTCTAGTTGATTCGAGATTCCAAAGTTAATTTTTTGAAGCCAAAACTTGGGCTAAAAATCGCTAAATCCGGATTATTACCTGAAATAATTCGAACCAGTCTTCCCTTCTGTCGGTTAATCTTATCAAATAATTAGCGCCAAGGTCGTTTATTAAAACTTGGAGGTTAATTTTGTCACCGAAATAGAAAATAAAGCTCAGATTCCGAATGTTTAATTTATTCAAGAAAAAGAAAGAAGAGGTAAAACCGAAATCGTATTTACCACTGAAAGTGAGGGAGGTAGTCAAAGAAACATCTGATACAGTCACTTTGTATTTTGAACAGCCAGAGCCGTTTTTGGAATATAAGCCTGGACAATTTTTGACAGTGATTCTTGATTTTGATGGAAAAGAGCAACGCAGATCATATAGTCTTTGCACTTCGCCTTATGTAGATCCTTATCCGGGAATTTCAGTGAAGCGTGTTAAGGGTGGTCTGTTTTCCAACTACTTGAATGAGAAAATATTCCCAGGGAAGACGATCAATATGCTGGCACCTTTGGGGCATTTTACTACTGATTTTCATTCTAAAAATCAGCGTCACTTTTTTTTAGTGGCTGGTGGAAGCGGTATTACCCCGATTATGGGAATCCTCAAATCTGTGCTTGTCAACGAGCCGAAATCAAAAGTGACCTTACTTTACTGCAGTCGAAATGAGGAGCAAATCATTTATAAAAAGGAATTGGAAAAGCTCAGCGCGGCTAATCCTGATCGACTTAAAATCATTCA
The DNA here is from genome assembly GCA_024642365.1 of Algoriphagus sp. Classification (GTDB taxonomy): domain Bacteria; phylum Bacteroidota; class Bacteroidia; order Cytophagales; family Cyclobacteriaceae; genus Algoriphagus. The sequence goes on along the minus strand of JAHEBE010000295.1, from coordinate 644 downwards.
TAATTTAAGTCAGCCTGCTGAAAGTTGGACTGGATTAAAAGGTCGTTTGAATCAAGAAACGTTGCAGCCTTTTGTAGCGGAAGCCCAGCTCGAAACCGATTTTGAGAAAGAGTACTTTATCTGTGGTCCTGATGGGATTTTAGACGCCACACTTGAAGTACTTAAGAAATTCGAAGTTTCTAAAGATAAAATTCACCGGGAAAGTTTTTATTCTGCTGCTGCAGATAAGGCGCATGAAGAAGCAGTACTTGGACACCTTGGTGGATTGACTCGGGAAGTAACGGTTGAATTGGAAGGTGAAGAACATCTAATCACTGTTTCCCCTGATAAAACGATTCTCGAATCAGGACTCGCTCAAGATTTGAATATGCCTTACAGCTGTCAAAGCGGACTTTGTACCGCTTGTCGAGGAAAACTGATCAGTGGAGAAGTGAAAATGGATGAGGATGCAGGACTAAGCGACAATGAAATTGCCGCTGGGTATGTTTTGTGCTGTGTATCTCGTCCTGTCTCGGGAGATGTGAAAGTTAGGATAGAATAGCCTGAATGCCCTTTTAACCCTATCCTTATTTACCCGATCAACTTATAATAACTATCACCTTGGAAGTTTCAGAATTACGAAGAATTTATAAAAGTGCTGAGCA
>JAHEBE010000294.1 GCA_024642365.1 Algoriphagus sp. | reverse complement strand
AATTGTCATTTGAATTTTTGGTAAAGCGGGTGATTCGACCGCTAGTGAATTAATGGTACAAAGTTAAGGCTTTGGATTGGAAAATTTAAATATTGAAAAATTGGAAGATTACTGAAACCTCAAAAGACTTGATAAAATTTGATCCTTGAGGAATTTTTCAATCTTCCAATTTTTCAAATCATTTAATCTTTTTTCAAGGTAGGATAAGTCACCCCAAGCTGCTCTAAATAAGTACCATATTTGGTCTCATCATAGTAGAACTTCTCCAAAAGTGGGCGATACTGATTCATGATATTTGTATTCAAATAGATCGGTGGTGCATCCTCAGCCGTGATCATCGGTTTATAGGTTTCCTCTTTAGTCTGCACATTTTTAAAATAGTCCCAAGCTTGATCCACTAATTCAGGCTGAAGTAGAAAATCCAAAATCGTCATTGCTTCGGCTTTGGCACCAGCTGTCACCCCTTTGTGGGCAATTGGAGTAGCCATCGCAATAGCATTGCTCCAATGGTGTCCTTGGAGTCCAGGAATATTTGATGGAAATCTCAACGTTACCGTAGGAACAACCCAAGAAACGTCTCCAATATCATCAGATCCGCCCGAAACAGGCACTTTTACTGGAAGTCCGAGTGTGTCTAATTTCGTGTCTAGGCCTTCTATTTTCTTAGATCCTACTTCAGTTTGTACTGCCTTGGCCAGGGTTTGATCATCTTCAGACCATGTTGGCAATCCTACTTTCAAAATGTTCGCATACATTTTCTCTGCGATTACTTTATTAAAGTGTCGAGGCCAAGCCGTACCTAAAATTTTTGAAGTCACCTCCGTATCGGTCATCAAAGCTGCTCCTTCAGCCATTTTATTGGCAATTTCATACATCTCCATAATCCCGTCGTATTTCACATCTCTGAAATAATACCAAATAGAGGCTTTCGAAGGGACAACGTTGGGTTGATCACCTGCATCTGTGAAAATCGAATGGGAACGTTTCAATGGATCCAAGTGCTCTCGCTTATAATTCCATCCCACATTCATCAATTCTGCCGCATCCAGCGCACTTCTTCCTCTCCATGGAGATCCCGCAGAGTGGGCAGCTTCCCCTGAAAACGTGTATTCTACTGAAATCAAACCTGTGCCAGAGGCTTGGCCATAGCTCACTCCAAGGTTATCGCCTACGTGAGTGAAAATACAAATGTCAACGTCATCAAACAGTCCATCTCGAGTGTACCAAGCCTTTGCAGCTACCAATTCCTCTGCAATACCTGGCCAAAGAATTAAGGTCCCCCCTATTTTCTCTCGTTCCATTATTTTCTTCACCGCCAATGCAGCTGTGATATTTAAAGGTATACCTGCATTATGTCCTTCTCCATGTCCAGGTGCTCCATCCACAATTGGCTTATGATAGGCGACTCCCGGATATTGTGAAGCTTTTGGGATATTATCGACATCCGAACCCAAAGCAATCACAGGCCCTTCACCATTTTTCCAAGTAGCAAACCAGGCTGTAGGAATACCCGAAGCCCCCATTTCAATTGTAAAACCATTTGCTTTCAATATTCCAGTGAGGTATTTCGAGGATTCAAATTCCTGAAATCCAAGTTCCGCAAAACTGAAAATCTTATCTACCATTACTTGGCTTTGCTTGGCATCTTGTTCTACCAAAGCGGCCACTTCTTGTTTGAGTGCATCAATTTGCTTTGCAGAAAGTTTTTTCTGTGAAAAAGCCTCCTGAGAAAACCCGATTGCTACAATCATAATGGCTAACAATCCAATTCTTACTAATTTATTCATCTGGTTCGTGGTTAGATTTAAAGTGGAAAATAAGAAAAAGGGAGGATCATCTGAAATAAAATTGATCAGTGGAAAGAATTCGCTGACGAGAGGATTTAGTCATTTGATTACCAAAGCCGCTTGAATTTTCTATTTTTGCAGGCGATTAGCTTAAAAATCATCAAAAATTCAATCATGGCGGAGTACAATTTCAGGGAAATCGAACAAAAGTGGCAGGCTTACTGGGCAAAAAATCAAACTTATCTAGCAAGTCCAAATCCAGAAAAACCTAAATTTTACACCCTCGACATGTTCCCATACCCTTCTGGAGCTGGACTTCATGTAGGGCATCCGCTTGGTTACATTGCCTCGGATATCATTGCGCGATTCAAGAGACTAAAGGGTTTCAATGTTCTCCATCCAATGGGGTATGATAGTTTTGGCTTACCGGCTGAGCAATATGCGATCCAGACCGGACAGCATCCAGCAATTACCACCGAACAAAACATCGCTCGATACACAGAGCAATTAAAAAATATAGGTTTTGCATTTGATTGGAGCAAAGAACTTCGAACCTCCGACCCTTCCTATTACAAGTGGACGCAATGGATTTTTATGCAGCTTTTCAATAGCTATTATGACCAAGATGCAGATAAAGCGCTTTCGATTGATTCATTGATAATAAAATTTGAAAAAGAAGGAAATAAAAAAGTAAGAGCAGTTTGTGACGATGAAACCCCCATTTTTTCATCCACTGATTGGAACGGCTTTACTGAAAAAGAAAAGCAGGAAATGCTACTGAAATATCGGTTGACTTTCTTGGCAGAAACTACCGTAAACTGGTGCGCAGCATTAGGAACCGTTCTATCGAATGACGAGGTGAAAGACGGGTTTTCTGAGCGAGGAGGTCATCCTGTGGAGCGGAAGAAAATGATGCAATGGTCCATGCGGATCACCGCCTATGCTGATCGCCTTTTGCAAGGATTGGAAAAAGTAGATTGGTCTGAGCCTATCAAAGAAATGCAACGCAACTGGATTGGAAAATCCATCGGTGCCGAGGTAGTGTTTGAGGTAAAAAACTCAGCAGAAACAATTAAGGTATTCACAACTCGAGTAGATACTATTTTCGGAGTGACCTATTTGGCATTAGCCCCAGAAAGTGAATTAGCTGCTGCATTAATCACAGAAGATCAACGCGCAACGGCCGAAGCCTATATCGAAGTAGCAAAAAACAGGTCAGAGCGTGAGCGAATGAGCGATGTGAAGACTATCTCAGGAGCGTTTACAGGATCATATGCCATCAATCCATTCAATGGTGAAGAAATTCAGATTTGGGTTGCTGACTATGTACTTGCAGGCTATGGAACTGGAGCCGTTATGGCGGTACCAGCCCATGATGAGCGAGATTACAATTTTGCAAAGCATTTCGGGTTAGAAATTCGGCAAGTCATCGAAGGATCAATGGAAGAAGGTTCATTTCCAGGTAAAGGTGGCTTGATTATCAATTCAGGATTTATCTCCAATTTATATATGAAGGACGCGATGACGAAAGCCATCGAGTTTTTGGAAGAAAAAGAAATCGGCAAAGGAAAGATTCAATTCCGAATGCGGGATGCAATTTTCACCAGACAACGCTATTGGGGAGAACCACTTCCAGTTTACTTCAAAGACGGATTGCCATACCTGATCGATGAAAAAGATCTGCCTTTAGTATTGCCGGAAGTTGATAAATATTTACCTACTGAGGATGGCGAACCTCCACTAGGAAGAGCCAAAGACTGGAATTACAAAACTCCTGCTGGAGAATTCCCATTGGAAATGTCCACCATGCCTGGCTGGGCAGGATCGAGCTGGTATTTCTTCCGATACATGGACCCAAAAAATGACTCAGAATTTGTGGACAAAGAAACCGCAGCATATTGGGGCGCAGTAGACTTGTATATCGGCGGGTCTGAGCATGCTACCGGGCACTTATTGTATTCCAGATTTTGGACCAAGTTCTTGTTTGACCTTGGTGTAGTCACCATAGATGAGCCTTTCCAAAAAATGATCAACCAAGGGATGATCCAAGGAAGGTCAAATTTTGTCTATCGGATTAAAGGTGAAAATAAGTTTGTAAGTCTTGGTCTAATCGATCAATACGACACTTCAGCCATGCATGTGGACGTGAATATTGTCCACAATGACCAATTGAATATTGACAAATTCAAGGCTTGGAGACCAGATTTGGCGGATGCAACTTTTGTATTGGAAGATGGGAAATACCTCTGCGGAACTGAGGTTGAAAAAATGTCCAAATCCAAATACAATGTGGTCAACCCAGATGATATCATCGAGCGATATGGGGC
>JAHEBE010000293.1 GCA_024642365.1 Algoriphagus sp. | reverse complement strand
TGGTTGGAGGTGGTGTGGTACCTGGATTTTGATCATCCGAATTGGAGCAAGCGGTAAAAAATGAAAGCCCAAAAGTGGTCATCACGGCTGTCATTCCTGCACGTTCGATAAATTCTCTTCGAGATTGGCTTAAGTTTCCTGTCTTAGAAGTAAGTTGTTTCATAGCGGTCGTTTAGTGGATATACGAGTATAAAACTTAGTTTGGATCAGGTTGTTTAGCGAAATGCTGAATTTGTAAAATAGAAGACGGAATTCAGTTGATTGGTAAATCGGTAAATCAGTAAAAAAGATTGGGAGTTAATAAAGTTTACTGCCCACTGCCCACTGCTCACTGCTCCCGATAGCTATCGGGACTGCCAACTGCCTCTGTTCTAAAAATGCTTTTTATTCAAAATCTCACTCAAAACCACTGCATCCCGGACGGATTTAGGGTTTTTTAGGAGTTGTGCGTAGGGATTTATCTTTTCTGAATTTTGTTCACTTCGTTCTATTTGCAGGCTAGGAATCTCTCCTATTGGTGCCACATCACTTGCTCTTGCATGTACTTTTTGCTCATAAGCACCTTCATAATAGGTGATTTCATCATCGTTAGTATCGTACCATGATTTTCGAGAATCTGGATTCCTACTTGGCTTTTCATAGGTACTTGTTGGCTTTTGATAAGTCGATGCTGGCTTTTCATAACTGGATTCGCGCGGGGTATATGTGGATTCCGGTTTGTGATATGTACTGTCAGACTTTGGCTTTTCGTAGGTAGACTCAAATCCTCTTGAAGGTTTTACAGGCTCAAGGGTTGATTTTGGCACTGGAGGAGCTGCTTTGGGGCTTTGTGCTTGTCGGATTTCTTTCAACAAATCCTCGAAAGTTACCGGTCGCTCCTCTTGACTTGGTGCACCTCCCGCATTAGGATCAGACATTTTATCCTTTTTACCCTTCGTAGCTTGGTAAATAAAGTAGGCGATAATCGCAATGATGTAAATGACATTTCCCAAATCCATAGGCTCAAGATAATTGTTTCTTGGCAGTTTGAAGGAATTAGAAGTAAAATTTATCAGTCCACGGTCGACAGTCAACAGTAGGCAGTCAACAGTCAACAGTCCACTGTAAACAGTAGGCAGACAACAGACAACAGTCAACTGCCCACTGCCCACTGATCCCGATAGCTATCGGGACTGCTAACTGAAGACTGAATATTCTCAAATTCCTTTGACAATCTCCCAATTGGCCTTATTTTGTTTTTTTATTCGCAAGGGAAAATACGCATGCTGCTCAGTAAACTGGAAATCAAAGGCTTTAAGAGTTTTGGAGATAAAATGGTCATCAACTTCGACAAGGGAATCACCGGAGTCGTCGGTCCCAATGGCTGTGGTAAGTCCAATGTAGTCGATGCCATTCGCTGGGTGCTCGGAGAACAGAAAACCCGCTTGCTCCGCTCGGACAAGATGGAAAACGTGATTTTCAACGGAACCAAAAACCGGAAACCCTCCAATTTGGCAGAGGTTTCCCTGACTTTTGAAAACACTAAAAACCTCCTTCCTACCGAATACACCTACGTTACCATTACCCGTCGCTACTACCGCTCCGGGGAAAGTGAGTACCAAATCAATGGAGTCACCTGCCGTCTGAAAGACATCACCAACCTCTTTATGGACACAGGAATCAATTCGAATAGCTATGCGATCATCGAATTGAAAATGATCGATGAACTCCTCAATGACAAGAACAACTCTCGCCGGGAGCTTTTCGAAGAAGCTGCAGGAATCTCCAAATTCAAAAACCGAAAGCGGGAAACCCTACGCAAACTGGAAGATACCGATGGCGACCTAGCCCGGGTGGAAGATTTGCTTTTTGAGATCGACAAAAACCTGAAAAGCCTGGAAAAGCAGGCCAAGCAGGCTTCCAAATATTTTGAAATCAAAAAAGAATACCGTGAAGCCAGCATCAACCTGGCCAAGAAAAGTATTGAAAAGCACAGTAATGCGCTAATTCAGACAAATCAAAAGATCACTGCTGAAAGTGATCGTAAACTGAAATTCCAAACTCAAATTGCCGACAAGGAAGCCTACCTCAACCAACTCAAATCTGATTTGATTGGGAAGGAAAAACTGTTGGCCTCTCGTCAAAAATCACTCAACGAGCACGTCAATAAGATTCGGGGTTTCGAGTCTGAAAAGAAAATCAAAAACGAACGACTCCGCTTCCTAGAGGATCGTTCCCAGAAATTGCGAGAGCAGATCGACAGCGATCGCAAGTCCAATGATCGGGCTGGCTTTAGCATCCGCTCGCTTCAGCAGGAAAAGGAATCTGCCGAAAAGATGCTTGCTGAAAAAGAGCAAGTGGTCGGAGCACTTCGGGAAGCCTTTGATGCACAGAAGCTAATCCAGTCGGAAAAGCAACAAGCGCAAAAAGCATTGAGCCTTGCTTACGAGCAACTCAAAGAGAAAGTCTATCAAATCAGTAAGGAACTTGAGATCAAACAGATTCAACGCTCCACCCTCAAGCAGGAATTGGAGCGGACTTCCTCTGATGATTCTTCGCAAGAAGCAAGTTTGGTGGACTTTGAAAGTAAAATCGGGGAATTGAAATCCGAACTGGATCTTTCCCAAGCAGGTTTTCAAAAACTCAAAGCCCAACAAGAGGACTTGGATCAAAAGATCGAGGAGACTAACCGGGTGATCGAGATGATTCGGGAGGAACTCACTACCTCTTCCAGAAAGCTCGATTCTAAAACAAACGAATTCAACCTCACCAAATCCTTGGTCGAAAACCTTGAAGGATTTCCCGAGGCTATCAAATTCCTAAAGAAAAACCCAAGTTGGGGAAAGGATATTCCACTCCTCTCCGACTTGCTGACCACCGCTGAAAGCTACCGGGTCACCATCGAAAACTACCTCGATGGCTACATGAATCACTATGTGGTGGAGACCGAGGCGCAAGCCATTGCTGCCATCCAACTCCTTAGCGATTCTGCCCGAGGCAAAGCCAATTTCTTCGTGTTGGATCACTTTGAAAAGTTCAAGCCGAGTCAAAGCCAGCTCTTTTCCAATGCCATCGCTGCTACAGAGATCATCGAATACGATGTGAAATATTCCCGTCTGATCAATTTCATTCTGGACAATGTGTACATCGTTTCCGGGGATTACAGGGATTTCCCTACTGATACCGATGCGATTTTTATTTCAGAAAGCGGGAAATATACCAAGCGGAAGTTTTCTATTTCTGGAGGTTCTGTGGGACTTTTCGAAGGAAAGCGAATTGGCCGGGCTAAAAACTTGGAGAAGCTCGATAAAGAGATCAAAGAGCTAAGCAAAAAGGTCAGCAGCACTCGCAATAACCTTGACCAGAAGCTTTCTGACCTGATGAAGCTGAAGGAAAAGAACTACCGCAAGGAGTTGGAGGAATGGCAAAACCGAATCAGTGAACTGAATCAGAACTACGTTTCTATCCGCACAAAGAAGGAACAGCTGGCGGAATTGCTTTCGAGCAATGCGAATAAGCGTGAAGATATCCTGGAGCGAATCGCTTCCTTGGAGGATAGTCTGGCGAGTTTGGAGCCCGATCTTGCCGAGCAGCGCCAAAGCTTTGACGGCATGCAAGAAGAGCTGGAAGAATTGACCATTACCCTGGAAAGGGAATCTACTTTACTTGCAGAGCGCTCACAGGCTTTCAATGCCGAAAACATCATTTACCATCAGCAGCTCAACCGTGTGGGTAGCCTGGATCAGGAGATCGAATTCAAAGCGGCGGCTTATGAAGCCTCTAAGGAACGCATCGAAAAGTCTCAGTCCGAACTGGGTCAGCTGGATGCCGAGATTCGCAGTCTCTTGGATAACAATGAACTCAAGGATGATGAGCTGATTGAGTTGTACTCCGAAAAGGAAGGCATCGAAGGTGGCGTGACTGAGGCGGAGAAAGACTATTATGGAAGTCGGGCGGCCATCGATGAGACGGACCAGCAAATCAGAAGCTTTCAGAAAGCTAAAGAAGCCCATGATCAGGAGATTCATGAACTGGAAAACCAGCTCAATGAAATCAAGCTGAAAATGACCGGCATGAAAGAGCGCCTTTCGGTGGAGTTTGAACTGGATCTGGATCAGCTGATGGAGGAAAACCCAGCCTTGGATC
>JAHEBE010000292.1 GCA_024642365.1 Algoriphagus sp. | reverse complement strand
CCTTCATGGAAGTCGCTTTTGGCAACCAATGCATCAAAATCTGATTTGATTTTCAGAAAGACATCTTCCTCATAATTCACCAAATCCATCTTGTTGATCGCCACCACCACATGGGAAATTCGAAGAAGATTCGCGATAAAGAAATGGCGATAGGTTTGCTCAATCACTCCTTTGCGCGCATCGATCAGGATAATCGCTACCTGAGAAGTCGAGGCTCCAGTCACCATGTTTCGCGTATATTCCACATGACCGGGTGTATCAGCGACGATGAAATTGGTTTTGTCGGTATTGAAATAAATATGAGCCACATCGATAGTGATTCCTTGCTCCCGCTCAGCGACTAGTCCATCCGTAGCAAGGGAAAAATCCAAATAATCGTAACCGCGTTGCTTGCTACTCCGCTCAATCGCCTCGATTTTATCAGTGGTCAGCGAATGTGTATCGTAAAGCAATCGCCCGATCAAAGTGCTTTTGCCATCATCCACAGATCCTGCGGTGGCGATTTTTATGAGTTTTCTATTTTCAGACATATTATTCAGTTGTTAGTAATTTGTAAATGAGTCAATGATTCATTGACCACATTTGACTGCTTATTCGTCACTGCGAACGAAGTGAAGCAGTCTTGTGGTTTGAGATTGCTTCGTCGTCGTACCTCCTCCTCGCAATGACGTAGAACTAGAAGTATCCCACTTTCTTTCGCTTCTCCATCGCTGCCTCAGAGCGTTTGTCATCGATTCGTGCCCCTCGTTCTGAAATCGTAGAATCTCGAATCTCTGCCACCACCTCATCCAATGAAACAGCATCAGAGAGTACTGCAGCGGTACAAGTCATATCACCAACCGTTCGGAAGCGAACCATCTTTTCTTCAACCGCTTCGTGGGCTTCCCGAAAGACATGTTCATTGGCAGTCCAAATCATCCCATCTCTGAAAAACACTTCCCGCAAATGCGCAAAGTAGATGCTTGGGATTTCGATTTTCTCAGTTTTGATGTATTCCCAGACATCCAATTCGGTCCAGTTTGAAATCGGAAAAACGCGCACATTTTGACCCAGATGGATTTTACCATTCAGCATATCAAAAAGCTCTGGGCGCTGATTTTTTTCATCCCATTGTCCGAAATCATCCCGAACAGAAAACACACGTTCTTTAGCTCTTGCCTTCTCCTCATCACGTCTCGCTCCTCCAATGCAGGCATCGAATTTGAATTCCTCGATGGCATCCAAAAGCGTAGTCGTCTGAAGAGAATTTCTACTTGAATACCGTCCTCGCTCCTCACGCACTTTACCCTGATCTATGGAATCTTGCACATTTCGTACGATCAGCTCCAAGCCTAGCTCAGCAACCAGTTTGTCCCGAAACTCGATGGTCTCCGGGAAATTATGTCCTGTATCTACGTGTAATAGAGGAAAAGGAATCTTGGCGGGGAAAAAGGCCTTTTGAGCCAATCGCACCAAAGTGATCGAATCTTTTCCTCCAGAAAAAAGCAAAACCGGACGCTCAAACTGCGCCGCCACCTCCCGAAGGATATGGATCGATTCTGCTTCTTTTGGATTAGGTATTAATAGGTTGTTCATTTGTGATATATGATTTATGATTTACGCCGTCTTCGATATTCGTCATTCAGCGTTCACCATTCGTTATTTTTTCTTTTCTCTTACTTTCAATTTTCACAAGTCCTCCAATTTTTCAATATCGAATGTCCAATGATGAACATCGAATAATGAAGTCACTGCAAACTGCCCACTGTCACCTGGTATGCAGGCCACATTCTTTCTTTGAATCCTCCCACCACCATCGCCCAGCTCGGGGATCCTCTCCCGGTAAAATGGCTCGCGTACATGGAGCACATCCAATGCTGATAAATCCCTCGTCATGTAGCGGATTGTAAGGGATTTTAGTCGCTTCGATGTAATTCACCAGCTCCACAAAATTCCAATTCAAAAGTGGATTGAATTTCAAGATGTGATTGGCAGGATCCCATTCGAGTCGCTTCAAATCAGATCGATTAGCAGATTGCTCAGCACGAAGTCCGGTCACCCAAACCTCATTTCCAGCAAGTGCCCGCCGAAGCGGCTCGACTTTTCGGACTTGGCAGCAAGACTTTCGATTTTCCACCGAATCATAAAATCCATTGATTCCATTCTCCCCAACAAGCTTTTCTACCGATGAAGTAGTGGGATAATAGACCTGAATTCGGGTTTTGTATTTCGCTTCTGTTCGCGCGATCAGATCCAAAGTTTCTGGAAATAATCTACCTGTATCCAAAGAGAAGATATGGATCGGCAAATTATTAGAGGCAATCAACTGGGTGATCACCTGATCCTCCATGCCCAAAGAGGTGGAAAAAGTAACCTTCCCCGGAAAAAGGGTTGCAATCAGCGCTAATCCTTCCGCTGGGCTAAGTGCATCAAGTTGAGTTGCGATTTCTTCCAAATTCCTGTTCATGACTTAAGATTTTGTTGCCTTTTCCCAGGCACGCTCATGGAAATAATAAAGAATCACCTTAGAGACCACCTCAATCGAGCCAATGGAAATAGCCATTTTAAGCTGACCAGTGACGAAATAAGAAATCACCATGGTGTCAATGGTCCCGACCATCCGCCAAGAGATGGACTTCAGAATACTTTTGATATGCTTGTCTTCGCCGGCGTTTCCGACAAACCATTTTTTAATAGGCTGATCTATAATCATAGGAATAGATAAAGAGTAAAGTCCAAAAGTATATATTCCCTATCTATTTTATAGGGTTTATAGGAAAAAAATTTTGTTAAGTTTTCAAAATATCCTGTAACGTCTTGTTTTCCAGTATATTTAAAGTTTCATCCCGCACTTGAATCATCACTTTATTGATGCCGCATTCCGTCTCGGACTTACACTCTGCGCAAGGTTCGTAGTAATTCAAGCTCACGCAGGGAAGCATGGCAATCGGTCCATCGAGCAATCGGATCACTTTAGATAGCGGAATATCCTGAGGTTCTTTGATCAGGTAATAGCCTCCGCCTTTGCCTTTTTTACTTCCCAAAAAGCCAGCTTTCTTTAGTTCGAGCAAGATGTTTTCCAGAAACTTATGAGAGATTCCATATTCTTCGGCGATATCATGGATCAAAATTGTCTTTTCATCGCGATGTTTGCCGAGATAGGTGAGCGCATGTAACGCATATTTGGTCTTTTTGGAAAGCATAGTCAAAAATAACCCAATTCTTGGAATAGCCTAGTATGGCAGTGGGGAATTAAAAAATCCCCGAGGGTATCGGGGATTTCAAGGAACCTTTGAAGTCTTTCTTCAGACCTCAAAGGTTTATTAAATTAATAATATAAAACCTTCGGGGGGATCTCTCAGTCGTTCCTACATCGAGATGACAACTCAAGGGTTGATTCATTTACAGCATCTCTACACTTCGCTTTACAAAGGCAGTCAGATCCTTACCAGTTAGTAAGCCTTGAGCTAGCAATGCCAGGTCAAAGGATTGCTTAGCAAGCTTAGTCTTTTCTTCTTCGCTTTCTGCTTTTAGAATTTTATCGACCATTGGGTGGTTTCCATTGATTGCCACTTTGTATGCATCTGGAAGGGAACCATAGAAGCCCATGCCTCCACCATTCTGTGCCATTTCTTTCATTCGGCGCATAAACTCTTCCATCGTAATCGTCACCGGCATCTCTTCAGGACTCAAGCCCTCGATCTCCACTGTGTAAGTTTTGTTATCGATTGCCTTTTCGAAGATTTCTTTGACGGCCTTGCTCTGATCTTCAGTCAACAGATTCGCATAGCTATCCTCTTTCTGAATTAGCTTTTCCGCCACATCGGCATCTACACGCTTGAGTTGAGTTTTCTCCAGCTTGGTTTCCAAGTTTTGAATAAAGTGGCTGTCTATCGGTGAATCCATCACCAATACATCGTAGTCTTTTTTATTTGCCGATTGGATAAAGCCATCTTGCTTATTGACATCCGTGGCATACAAGAAGATCGTCTGCTCATTTTTGTCAGTTTGAACTGGCTTTACTTTGCTTTGATATTCTTCGATGGTAAAAAACTCTCCATTCGTATTTTTCAAAAGCGCGAAGTCTTTTCCTTTTTCGTAGAATTTCTCCTCCGAGATCATTCCGTATTTCACGAATAGCCCGATGTCATTCCACTTGG
>JAHEBE010000291.1 GCA_024642365.1 Algoriphagus sp. | reverse complement strand
GATGGTGTCAAAAACAAAGAGCGTGAATCTGATGTCAAAGTCTATGACTTGGCAGAAATGATTGCAAAAGACATGGGAATTTGATCACTTGTCTTTGAATCAATTTCACCCTTTTTGCCGTTAGGTAGAAAGGGTTTTTCTTTGTCCCAAAATTAAGCATCCATGTATCTCCCATTTGACCAATTAGCAGGGCATTCCAGAATCTGGATTTACCAAGCTGAAAGGAAATTTTCCACTTCTGAAATTCGTGTAATCGAAGAAACATTAAGACGATTTTGCGAAGGTTGGAATACACATGGAAATTTGATGCCCACTTCTTTTGAAATCTTGGACAATCAAGTGATTGTTTTAGGTGTTGATGAAAGTAACTTAGGGGCAAGTGGATGCTCTATTGATAGTTCGGTGAGAATTTTACGCGAATTAGAAAATCAGCTTCAAGTCAACCTAACCGATCAAGGGAAAGTGAGTTTCAAAAATGCGGGAGGCCAAGTTTCAGTATTTCCTTCATTGGGTATCAAAGCGAGAGTACTTTCAGGGGAAATCCAGCCAGACACACTGGTGCTTAACCCCTTGGTAAATGTTAAAAAAGACCTGGAAAAGGTATGGATTTCAGCCAATGAGAGTTGGCTAAACAAATACTTTCCAAATTAATTAGTAATATTCAGTATAGATCAATCACAGCCATACAGATGAAAAACCATTTTTTATGGATTAGTCTTTTACTTCTTGTAGGAATTAGCTCTTGCAAGAGTATACAGGAACGAGGAAATGAGCAGTACCTATCAGGGCAATACCAATATGCGATAAACACCTTCTCGCAGCTTTTGGAAAATGATCCTGACAATAAGGAAGCAAATCAAGTGATCGCAGAAAGTTACAGATTATCTAATCGTGTGGAAAAATCTGCTCCTTACTATGAGAAACTAGTGGAAGCAGATCCAACTTTTGAAAATTATTACCGACTCGGACTTAGCCTTAAGGCTCAAGGAAAAAATGAAGAAGCTAAATCTGCTTTTGAAAGTGCCAAAGGCTATACCCAAGAAGAGCGCTTTTTAGCAGAAACGCAACGCCAACTAGAAGCCATAAAGTTAGCTGACGGGATAGAAAATTACTGGCCAAAGCATGAATTGGTGAATTACAAAGAGCTTAATACTGCTGGAGCTGACTATGCTCCGGTGCTTTCCGAAGACTTTATTTATTTCACTTCCGGACGGCAAGCATCTGGCTTATATGCAGCAGACGGAACCCCATATCACAAGCTTTTCCGTGCACGGGCAGATGGATTGAAAGTAGACGTTAGTGGCGTTCAGGCTTTGCCTGAGTTTAAAAACGAAGAAGGTTTGAATCAGGCTGCAGTAGCCATCAGTCCTGATGGCAATACGATTATTTATGCAAGAGGAAATTCTACCTCCTCAAAAGACTTTCCTGAAACCACCCTCTTTGTCTCGTATTTTAGAGGAGGAGGATTTACACAACCAATCTGGATGCCGGTTAATGAAGATGAAACTTGGTGGAATTCTACCCCAGCGTTCAGTCCTGATGGTTCAGAATTATACTTTGCATCTAATCGTCCAGGTGGGTACGGAGGTATTGACCTTTACAAGGCAACACGACTTGCCAATAGTGATTTTGGAAATGCAGTAAACCTCGGGCCAACAGTCAATACTCCAGGAAATGAGCTTTTCCCACGAATGGCTCCTGACGGAAAGTTCTTTTTCTCATCAGATGGTCATCCTGGATATGGAAAATTGGACCTTTTTGTAGCTGAAAAAGATGATGCAGGCAAACAGGTAATCGTAAACCTTGGGGAAAATTTCAATAGCTCCAATGATGACTTTGGAATATTTTTCACAGAATATCCGAAAGCAGGATACATTTCTTCCAATCGTGAAGGTGGTGTCGGAGATGATGACATTTACTTCTTTGAGGATAAAACTCCAAAACCAAAAATCGTCAATGTGTTGCTCAACGTAATCACAAAAGAGCGGGTAGCTGGAGAGGCTGACAAAATCTTAAATCAAGCGCGAGTGGTCCTCTATGATGGCAATAATAAGCAAGCTGGCGGTGATTTCTCCAATACAAATGGGCGCGTGAGATTTACATTGATGCCAGATTCAGACTTTACCATCATTGCCTCTAAGAATGGCTATTTCTCGAAATCTATTCCTTACACAACCAAAGGGAAAACACCAGATCCTGCAACTTTGATCCAAGAAGTAACCAATATTACATTGGATACCACAATAGTTCTGGATCAATTAGTGCTTGATCGTTCGATCGTTTTGGAAAATATTTACTATGATTTGAATAAAGCCGACATCAGACCTGACGCGGCTTTGGAACTGGATAAATTGGTTCAGATTCTTAAAGACAATCCATCCATACGAATTGAGCTAAGTTCACACGCGGATGCTCGTGCCACAGATGCCTACAATGATGACTTGACCCAGCGTCGTGCGCAATCTGCAGTAGACTACATCGTCTCTAGAGGAATTGCCAGTGATCGTCTAGTAGCAAAAGGCTATGGAAAACGACAATTGATTAACAAGGATGCACAGACGGAAGAGGAGCATCAAGTCAATCGAAGAACCGAGTTTAAAGTGATTGAAATCAAAGAATAGCAAATAATTTCCTTTCGCGTCAAATTCAAACCGGGAGATCTGAAAAAGGTCTCCCGGTTTTTCATTTTCTCTATGTCAACTTTTCGATGCACAGCCTTCTTATTCCCATGGAATACTTAACTTTGGGTTATGAATGAGCGATACATGCAGCGCGGTGTTTCCGCCTCCAAAGAAGATGTACATCAGGCCATTTCAAAGCTTGATAAGGGTTTATATCCAAAAGCTTTTTGCAAAATCGTAGAAGACACGCTCGGAAACGATCCTGACTATTGCAATATCATGCATGCCGATGGTGCTGGCACGAAATCCTCTTTAGCTTATTTGTATTGGAAAGAAACCGGCGATCTGAGTGTTTGGAAAGGAATCGCCCAGGATGCCATCATCATGAATACGGATGACCTCCTATGCGTTGGAGCCATCAATAATATTTTGGTATCCTCTACGATTGGCAGAAATAAAAATCTAATCCCTGGAGAGGTGATTTCAGCAATCATTGAGGGAACTGAAGAAGTACTTCAGATGCTTCGGGATAAAGGAGTACATGCAGTTCTAACAGGTGGAGAAACTGCCGATGTGGGAGATTTGGTAAGAACTGTCATCGTTGATAGCACCGTAACCTGCCGAATGAGGAGAGATGAAGTGATCTCCAATGATAAAATCCAAGCTGGTGATGTCATTGTTGGTTTAGCTTCTTTTGGCCAGGCAAACTATGAAACACAGTATAATGGAGGCATGGGTTCAAATGGGTTAACCTCAGCCAGACATGATGTCTTTAACAAAGTTTTAAAAACAAAATATCCAGAATCATTCGATCCAGCTGTTCCGGAAAGTCTAGTGTATTCAGGGAAATATAACCTAACAGATCCAGCTCCTGGTGCTCCAGTGGACATGGGCAAATTAGTCCTTTCGCCTACCCGTACTTATGCACCGATCATGGTGGATGTTTTGAATTACATGCGAGGCTATGTCCACGGTTTAGTTCATTGTTCAGGCGGTGCACAGACAAAAGTGTTGCACTTTGTGGATGATGTCCATGTGATCAAAGACAATCTTTTTGAGACCCCTCCTTTATTTAGAATTATCCAAGAGGAAAGCAAAACTGATTGGAAAGAAATGTACAAAGTCTTCAATATGGGCCACCGAATGGAAGTTTACCTAGATGAGCGCCATGCTGAAGAAATTATAGACATCGCCGAATCTCATGGAGTTGAAGCTCAAATCATAGGAAGAGTGGAACCTCATACAGGAAAGAAAGTGACCATTCGAAGTGCCCATGGAACATTTGAGTACTAATCCATGAAGTGGAGTTCTATTGGCAAAAAAGCACTAAAAACACTCCTTTGGGTTTTTTTAGTGCTTTTTGTTTTAGGTATTGTCTTGCTGAAAACTGTAGATCGAAGTCCTATTCAAGAACAAAAATTTTATGCTGAGACCTTAGCTAGACTGGACTCTTTACCACTGAAAAAAATCGAAGGTGAAGCTTGGCTGGCAGGATGGGGTAAAGCAAATATGACTCCTCCAC
>JAHEBE010000290.1 GCA_024642365.1 Algoriphagus sp. | reverse complement strand
GATCTTAGAATGGGATAAAAGAAGAATTAACTTATTTTTAAACAGGAATAGAATTCTTCCGTACAATAATTGAATTGTCATTCCAGTGACAATTTCTTTTTTTGAAAACTCAGTCAAACCCTACTGAGTGGAATTGAAACCAAGACTGTATGAAATATATCCTTATTGGCCTCTTACTCTTCAGCACATCACTTTTTGCGCAGGAATCGAGTTTGGTTCGTCAATATTCTCAAGACTCCACCATCATGGCATTGGGTGTCATCAAGGAGAATAAGCGCGAAGGGCTTTGGAAATATTTTAACCCAAAAACTAACGCACCCATTTCTGAGGGCAATTTCAAAAATGGGTTGAAAGAAGGTACTTGGGTCTCTTATTATCCAGATGGAAAGCGAAGTATTATAGCTGAATACAAATCAGGTAAGCTATTTGGCCCTTCCAAATTTTTCGACCTCGATGGTGCTTTGAAATACGACCTAATTTTTCAAGACAGCATCTTAGTAGGAAAATTTACCCAGTACTTTGGCAAGACAGGAACGCCTGAATATGTCAATCCTTTGGAAGTATACATCGAGGGAAATTACGTCACAGGAGAAAAAAATGGTGAATGGCTTACTTATCATGATGATGGAACAATCTCAACAAGAGAGTTTTATGTAAAAGGAAAAAAAAGCGGCCCTTTTCTTCAATATAATCCTTATGGTGAATTACTCACGGAAGGAATGTATGCGAATGATCAATTCGAAGGACCATATAAAGCGTATGCATTCGGGACTTCCGTAGTTGAAGAAGGGAATTATTCGAAAGGAAGGAAAGTAGGTGAATGGAAAAGTTATTTCCCGGGAACGAGAACTATAGAAGCTGAAGAATATTTTGATGATAATGGAAATCGAGTAGGCACTTGGAAATATTATTATGAAAACCGGCGTCTGGCAAGAATTGAAAAATATTCGAATGGAATAGCCGTCGGTACATGGGAGGAATATTACCCAAATAAATCAGTAGCAAAGCGAAAGACTTATGAGTTGGGTGTACCTGTTGGAGAATATGTAGAGTACCACAGTTCAGGTGAAATCTCTGTTTCCGGACAATATGAGACCGGTATGAAAACAGGTCTTTGGAAAAGCTTTTTCCCAGAGGGGGGGCTTTATTCGATCGGAGAATATAGAAACGATCTAAAAACTGGCCTTTGGAAATATTTTAATAAAATCGGAATCCTGGTAGCTGAAGGCGAGTATAGCCTCGGAATGGAAGTAGGACAATGGTTCTACTACTATGATGGAGGTCAATTGAAATCTGTGGGAAGCTTTGTCCTTGGCTTCGAAAATGGAATCTGGGGGCTTTTCTATGACAATAAAAACTTGACACAAGAGGAATTTTGGGATAACGGAAGATTGCTAAACATTGGTGAATACTTTGCTTTTGACGGTGTGAAAACATTAAATAAAGGCACATTGAAAGATGGGAATGGAACAAGAATCACCTATTATGTTTCCGGGAATAAAGAATCAGAAGGCACTTATAAATCTGGAAAAGCCGAAGGCACTTGGACTTTTTATCACGAAAATGGCAGAAAGGCTTCTGAAGGAACTATGGTTGATGGAAAGCGGGAAGGTCCTTGGAGGTACTATAATCCATCAGGAAGACTGGAGGACTTGATCAATTATAAAAATGATGAGGTTCAGCCAGACACTGTAGAGATTTTCAGGAACTAAGCCACCAAACTATTTGGCTTTTTAATAGTTCTAATCAAAAAAGAACCCATGTTTGGACTATTCAAGAAAAAGTCAGAAAAAGAGAAACTTCAGGAAGCTTATGCAAAAATGCTTTCCGACGCACATAAATTATCACATTCGAATCGAACTGCCGCAGATAAACTTTTAGCTGAGGCAGAAGAAATAGCGAAGAAAATAGATAAGCTATAATCAATTGTTTTCGAGAACCTATTAAATAATAAAAGCTCAGTTTTGCTGAGCTTTTTGCTTAATTCCTATTATAATCATCCGAAAGTCGGACGATGTCCTCCTCGTCAGATGGATGATTTGGGTCTTCATGCACCCAAATTTCGGCTACGATACCCCAGTTTTTTAACCCTACCAAACGATGACGCTCGCCGGTACTGAGGGAAATAGGTTTATTAATTTCCATATTGATTACCTCTCCTTGTTCATCCGAATCACTTCGAATCAATCCCGCCTCTCCAAAAGCCAATTGCCATAACTCGGATCTTCGGTCATGATATTGCCAAGATAATCGAGCACTAGGAGCTACGATCAAAAATTTAGGGCTAAGTTTTTGTGCAAGTTGCGCTTCAGAAAGTTTAATTTCAGGGAAATAAGCCTTTTGAAATTTCAGGATTTGAGTTTCATCTAAAACAAAAAAACCTCCCCAAGGCCTCATTAAATCCATTTTAACAATAGTAAAACCTTGTTCAGCAAGGAATTTTTCCATTTTCTCAAAAACTTCCGATTTGGTGTCGGTACTCAACAACGATTTCAATTGCATTTGAAATTTGATTATTTAAAAGCATAAAATTAAAGTCATTTACTTAAAAAACCAGAATTTGGAAATTTTATCACATTTCAAATCTTTTCTTAGAAGAAATTTCTGCTTAAGATTTTTTTAAAAAAAAGGGATCAATACAACGCTTGTTTTATTATTTTTTTAGGAAAGTATTTTTTGATACCTAAAAAATCCCTTTATTCATACATAACTTAGACCTATGAATCTCATTAACCCAAAAGCCATCATTGATAAAATGGATGGCGTGGTAGAAATCAAAAGCTACCTCAATAAAATTAAGATAATCAAAAACCTATTTCAAAAGGGAGCAAATACCGCTAGCGAGATTTGTTCGGAAGTAGGCATATCCTTACCCACTGTCAATTCTTTACTTGGGGATTTGATGGAAAGTGGTGAAGTCATTAAGCATGGTCGCGCAGAAAGCCAAGGTGGGAGAAAACCAGATCTTTACCGGCTTGCAGAAGACGCCTTCTATTTACTTTCAGTAGATCTTTCTAAGTTCAATATCAACCTGTGTTTATATTCATGTACGCAGGAAGTAGCCTACCCTAAAGAAAGTGAGAAAATTACGCTGAATAACGAAGCGGAGACATTTGAGGAAATCTGTACGCTGATCGAAACTTATTTAGCTAAAACAGGAATAGATTCAGAAAAAGTAATCGCGATTGGAATCTCTATGCCTGGTCTGATTGATTCCTTAGGTGGCATCAATTATACGTACTTAAGGTTTGGGAAAAAGACGCTTTTGGAGAACCTTGAGGCAAGATTTCAACGAAAAATCTTCTTAGAGAATGATGCTCGAGCGATGACTTTAGCGGAATTCAAATATGGCTCAGGTCATGATTACAAAAATGTTCTTGGACTATTTATCGGCTGGGGGATTGGTTTAGGTATTATTATCGATGGAAAAATCTACCAAGGAGCTTCGGGATTCGCCGGTGAATTCAGCCACTCTCCTATTTTTGAATCAAGAGATGTCACTTGCTCTTGTGGCAAAAAAGGATGTCTGGAAGCGGTAGCGTCAGGCACAGCAATAGTTAAAATGGCTGAAGATGCGATTCTATTGGATAAAGATGGCATCCTAGCTCGAATGGTCCGTGACCTATCTGGTGAATTAAAACCAAGCACAGTCGTGGAAGCTGCTTTGGCAGGTGACCAACGCGCCATTACCATTCTATCAGAAGCTGGATTAGACCTTGGTCGAGGAATTTCGATGTTAATTCAAATCCTTAACCCGGAATTGATCATCATTGGCGGATCGGTAGCAGAAGCAAATCAATACTTGATCACTCCAATTCAGCAGGCTTTAAATATTTATAGCATGGCCAAGTCCCGCGAAAGATCCCAACTCGCGCTCTATAAGCTAGGCGAAGATGTAGGTTTATTAGGAGGACTGGCAGTGGTCAACGAAAAACTATTTGAGGATATAATCAATCGGTTGGGGTAAAAGCCAATCGAAATTTTCCCATGAAAATTATTAGACCCGCAATTTTTGTTTTCTTTTTCAGCTGTTGCTTTGCCTTCATTCCACTCCAAACCGCTGCCCAAAGGCAAGGTTTTGAACAAATGAATTCAAGGAAATCAGGGATAAACTTTAAAAACCAACTTCGGGAAGATGCCAACTCAAATATTTTGCGC
>JAHEBE010000289.1 GCA_024642365.1 Algoriphagus sp. | reverse complement strand
CCCATAGGATGTGGATCAAACATCATGGCCGGGAAAGTTTCATTAGGGGTTTTGTAATGGCGCAGACTGTCGTATCCAATCTTATTTTCCACCAAATAATCGTACATCGTATCAATCACCTGATCGGAAAAATCCAAGCCTATTAATTTCTGACTGGATTTGATGTCCTTTTTTGAAAATGCGACCTCATTACTTTTGCAGGAAATTAAAAAAATGAAAATCAAAGTGATTTGAAAAACTTGAAATATGCCTTTTTTCATAGTAACCGATTAAGCCTGATGATTATTTTTATTTGGGAATCGATGATAAGATAATTCAAGCATTTGGAAGAAAAAATTGATTTTTTCGGATCGGTTTTTTGCTTTTATCTGATTCCGAATTTTTCCAAAACTTCGAATTTGTATATTTAGAGTTACACATTTGAAAATCTAAACCCAACCAACACATGAAAACACAACATTATTTTCTTGCCACCTTATTTGTAATTATTGCTTCATGTAGCTCTCGCTCATCAAGTGATAGTATGGAAGCTGGCGATTCCATCACGGAACAGCGTGATTTAAGCGGAGTTTCAGAATTAAAAATCACAGGTATAATAAATCTTTACCTAAGCCAAGGTGACCAGGAATCTATTCGAATTGAAGGTGAGGAAAAAGCAATTTCGCTTCTTGAAGTTACTCAAACTGGTTCTAGATTAGAAATTGGATACAAAGATGAAGATCAGGTCAAAACTATCTTTGAAGAATTCACTCCAGATATTTATTTGACAATTTCGGACTTAAGTAACTTAAGTTTTGAAGGCGTCGGAAATATTGAAACAAAAAGTAAATTCCAGGTAAAAGACTTAAGCATTAATGGAAATGGGATCGGGAAAATTGATTTGGAAGTAAATGCAGAATCGATTTCTGCGAATTTCAATATGATGGGAAATATCGTCTTGAGAGGTGATGTAGGAATAATCAGTTTGCAAAATGAAGGAATGGGGAAAATTGATGCTTCCCAACTTATTTCTAAAAAAATGACTTTGAATACATCAGGAATTGGAAAGGTGGATGTCTTTTGTGAAGAGGAGTTATCAATTACTGTAAATGGCATAGGCGCAGTGAATTACAGTGGAAATCCTAAAGTGATCAAAGAAGAAATTAACGGCATCGGCAAAGTGACACGAAACTAATTCAGGATCAGTAGTAAGAATTAAATGATACATACAATTGAATCAACAGATTTAAGGATTCAAGTCAATTCAATCGGGATGGAGCTATGCTCCATCTTTTCTAAGTCCACAAATCAGGAGTTTATTTGGCAAGGCAATCCAGAATATTGGACAGGTCAAGCTCCAGTTCTATTTCCTATTATTGGTGCGCTCAAAAATGCAGCGTATTTTTTTGATGGAAAGACTTATTTCATGCCTAAACATGGAATTGTAAGGAATTCGAACAAACCAAAACTGATCGAATCGAATCCAAATTTTCTTCGATTTGGGATGTCATGGGATCAAGAAAGTCTGGCTATGTACCCATTTAAGTTTCGATTGGAAATTCAGTTTGAATTAGTGGCCAATACCCTTCAAATCCAACATCATGTCTACAATGAAGGGCCACAGGAAATGTATTATTCCATTGGTGGGCATCCCGCTTTTAATTGTCCATTACAGCCAAATGAAAGGTATGAGGACTATTCATTGGAATTTGAAAAACCAGAAACGGACTCCACTTGCATGATCGATCCCAATGGATTGATTGAAAAAGGAAGCAAGCCATTTTTGGAGAATGAAACATCAATTACCCTTCACTCCCACCTTTTTGATAATGATGCGCTCGTATTTAGAAATCTTAAATCAAGGAAAATAACCTTAACTCATCAAACTAGAGGAAAGGTTCTAGCTGTAGAATTTGATGATTTTGATTACTTAGGGATTTGGGCTAAGCCAGCTGCTCCATTTGTTTGCATTGAACCTTGGTTAGGAATTGCAGATTCGGTGGATAGCAATCAAAACTTTGCAGAGAAGGAAGGAATCTTACGTTTAGGAATTGGAGAAAAGTCTGTAAAAACGTATTCGATTACCGTTTTATAGTTTCAAAAGCTTAATTGGAACAAGTATAGCCAGTTCCTTTCCATATAATTTTAGCATTGTCTAAAATTGCTGGATTGATCCCCGCATCGGCAGATAACACTCCCAATTTGTCTCCAGAACAAGAATAAACTGGAATTATTGAATTACAGTTTGGGCAGCAATTTCGAATTACAAACACATCATTTCCATCATAAGTAGTTGCTGCAACAGAATAATAAACCCCAAAATATGAGTCATCGAGTTCATTGGTAAGGATATTCAGCCATGGCAAATCTGCAATGGGATCTGTTGTCCCACATATTAAGATTGGATCTTCCTCTTCTTTACAACCAAAACTGATTGCTATTAATATGGCTAATGGGAGTAAGATTTTTTTCATGACCTTCTAATTTAATGAAAAAGACAGATTTTATATGTTGTTCAAACGTGAAAAAGCAATGTTTTGGTTGGACTTTTAAAATTGATCTTGATTTTTTTAAGACTTTATTTTCTCATCAAAAACAACATTTTCGAACCATTCCGGTTGAATTTTGGGTTAGACTTGAGAATTATACTTTGTGTACGGTCAATCCCAAAATTTTGACTTTATATGTTTTATAATTGAAAATAAACTTGCAAAAGATAGCTTATGCTTAACTGGAACGACATTATCAAATTTGCCAATCATGGCAATCCCACTCCTCCTTCAAGGGTTGAAAAGACTAACAAAGAATGGAAAGAAGTATTAAGCCCTGAGGCGTTCTATGTGACTCGGGAAAAGGGAACAGAACGGGCTCATAGTTCTGAGATGTGCAGCCTTTTTGAGCCTGGGAAATACGCTTGCGCTTGCTGCAAAACCCCACTATTTGATTCAGGAGAAAAATTTGAAAGTGGTACAGGTTGGCCTTCCTTCACTCAACCTATCGAAGTCGCAAACGTGGGTTATCATAAAGATGTAAGTTTTGGAATGGTTCGAGTTGAGGCACTTTGTAATGTCTGTGATGCGCACTTAGGGCATGTATTCCCGGATGGACCAGCTCCAAGTGGTTTGAGATATTGCATAAATGCGTTATCGTTGGTGAAGATGTAATTCCAAAAAGAATCTTTTTCTTAATCCTATCTGATAAGACGGACTGTTTTATTTAGATAGGATATTTTTTTATTCATCACTAATCCAATTTATTTTTTTAAACATCCCAATTGAAGCAAAGGAAATTTTGATTTTAACCTAAAAGTAGGGATCATTGATCTAAATGAACCCAACCTCTGACCTAGACTCAATTAGTCTTAATTTTTCCCCAAATGATTTGTTGCTGTTAAACTTAGCACTAGCATTAATCATGTATGGGGTTGCATTAGATCTTCAATTCAAGGATTTCTCTTACTTAATGAAGAACCCTAAATCTTTTTTTCTAGGCCTGTTTTCTCAATTTATTCTCTTGCCATTTTTGACTTGGTGTTTGGTTTTACTCATCCAACCACCTCCTTCTGTGGCATTGGGGATGTTTTTGGTAGCTGCCTGTCCTGGTGGCAATGTTTCTAATTTTCTAAGCAATCTTGCCGGTGGAAATACTGCATTGTCAGTGAGCTTAACCGCTTTTTCTAGCGTTAGTTCTATAATTATTACACCATTTAATTTTGCGCTTTGGGCAAGTTTTTATTCCCCCACTTCAAATTTGATTCGGGAAATAGGGATTGATTTTATGGATGTTTTTATGACAGTTTCATTAATCCTTGGCTTGCCGCTAATATTGGGAATTTTGACACGTCAATATCGTCCTCTGTTGGCATCGAAGATTGCAAAAGTTTTAAAACCATTAAGTATTGTAATTTTTGGTGCCTTTGTTGTGATTGCTTTTTTGGGAAATTTGGATCTGTTTCTTAAGTATATCTCACTTATTTTTCTTTGGGTACTTGCCCATAATTTGGTTGCTTTATCTGCAGGATACCTCACTGGCAAACTATCCAGGTTGCCTTTGCCTGATCAGAAAACATTGACTATCGAAACAGGAATTCAGAATTCAGGTTTGGGGCTCGTTTTAATTTTTACTTATTTTGACGGATTGGGAGGTATGGCAATTATTGCCGCCTGGTGGGGAATTTGGCATTTGAT
>JAHEBE010000288.1 GCA_024642365.1 Algoriphagus sp. | reverse complement strand
CAGCCCGTTTTTGGACGGATCGATTGGGCGTCTTGGTGATTTTGGCTGGACTCTTTTCCGCAATCTCAGGAGTCTTTGGCACCTACATTTCCTTTGTTCTTCCGCAAATGCCAACAGGACCTTGGGTAGTTGTTTTCCTTTCGATTTTCGCCTTGATCTCCTTCCTCTTTGCTCCGAAGCGCGGGGTACTTTCTCGGTTTATTTCCAGACGTATTTACCTCAAAAAGACGCACCGAGATCACTTACTCAAGCTGCTTTACAAAGGCATCGAGGAAAATAAAGCAGAGCTGGTCATAGAGGAAATCTATGAGGCCTTCCCCTTCCAAAAGAAGGAAACCAAGGCATCGATTCATAATCTAAACCAAGATGAATTGATTATTCAAAATCAATCAGTTATAAAACTTTCCCCAAAGGGAATTTCTGAGGCAAAACGAATCGTTCGCCTCCATCGCCTATGGGAACTTTACCTCAATGAGTACATGAATATCGCTCCCGATCACGTCCACGATACGGCCGAAAAGCTGGAGCACATCCTAACTCCTGAGCTGGAAGCCCTCCTGGAGAATAGGCTAAATTTCCCTAAGCTGGATCCACATCAAGAAACTATCCCAAGAGACCAAGATGAGCTTTGACCAAAACGCATTTCTGATCATTATCACCGCCGCAATGATTGCCATTTCTTGTGGGCTATTGGGCGTATTTATGATGCTTCGCAAAATGTCCATGACTGGGGACGCGATTTCGCATGCAGTATTGCCGGGAATCGTCATTGGCTTCTTTGTTTCCGGGAGCCAAAGAGGACTTGAAGTAATTATCGGAGCTGGATTATTGGGAATTCTGGCCACCTTAATGATCGATTGGCTGCGGAGAAAAGCCAGAGTTCAATTGGATGCTTCCATCGGAATTACCTTTACCCTACTTTTCGCCATTGGAATTATCCTGATCAATCTATTTGCCTATAAAGTGGATCTGGATCAGGAATGTGTCCTTTATGGCGAGATCGCCTACCTTCCAATCGATCTGTGGATCACCAAATCCGGGATGATTCTAGGCCCTCGGATTCTTTACCTATCGCTCTTAAACCTAATTTTGGTAGCTGCCTTTATTCTCTTGTTTTTCAAAGAATTAAAGGTGACCAGTTTTGATGAAAATTTCAGTAAAGTAATCGGAATCCCAGCTGCACTGATCAACCTCGCTTTGATGAGTATGGTCTCTTATACCACGGTCAGCAGTTTCGAAGCAGTGGGAGCAATATTGGTCGTCGCGCTATTAGTAGTGCCTCCAGCTACCGCATTTCTATGGACACGGAAACTCAAGCTATTGATCCAATTAACCATTGGGATTGGAATCGGAGCTTCTATCCTGGGCTATTACCTCGCCTATTTATTTGACAGCTCCATTGCCGGAATGATCGTCAGCGTTGCCGGGATTGCTTTTTTGGCAAGCGCTTTGTTTAAAAGTAAGTCCTTCCTTTCTAGATTTGGAACTTCCAAACCCGTAGAGCCGTTGGAAATTTGAGAAAAAGACGGGAGACGGAAGACCGATGACCGCAAAAAATAAGGGGACTAGCATAGTTGCGT
The DNA here is from genome assembly GCA_024642365.1 of Algoriphagus sp. Taxonomy (GTDB): domain Bacteria; phylum Bacteroidota; class Bacteroidia; order Cytophagales; family Cyclobacteriaceae; genus Algoriphagus. The sequence continues at coordinate 2,593 of JAHEBE010000288.1, read as the reverse complement.
AAAACCATATAGTTAATACATGAAGAAATTTGTAATCATAGGCCTACTTCTAATTACTGCCCATTTTGCGCAAGCGCAAAGTGAAATCAAATGGCTAAAATTTGAAGACGCTGTAAAAGCGAATGAATTCGAGAAAAAAATGCTTTTTGTGGACGTGTACACCGATTGGTGTGGCTGGTGCAAAAAAATGGATGCCGAAACATTTACCGATGCGAAGGTCATCGATTACATCAATACCAACTTCTATGCAGTCAAATTGAATGCAGAAGATACCAACCGCACCTTCAATTTTATGGGGAAAGAATACAACGAAGCGCAAATGGCTGCTGCCATGCGGGTTCGCTCCTACCCAAACTTCGTCATCATCGACCCTACGCTGCAGAATATCACACAAATGCCAGGCTATCGTGAACCAGTTCCTTTCTTGGAAACACTCACTGGAGTAGTAGCGAATGCCTTTCCCAAGAAATGAGTTTCAGCCTTTCTGATCAAAAAGATACCATTATTGCCTTAGCTACTCCGCAGGGAGTGGGTGCCATTGCAGTCATCCGACTCTCCGGTCCGGCGGCGATATCGCTGACCAATAAAGTCTTTTTTGGCAAAAACCTGGAAAAACAAGCTTCCCATACCATTCATTTTGGAACCATTCGCGATGGCGAACGCATCATCGATGAGGTCTTGGTTTCGCTTTTTATTGCTCCCAAATCCTTTACCAAGGAAAATGTGGTAGAAATCAGCACCCATGGTTCCTCCTACATCATCAATCAAGTCCTGAAGCTTTTCATCCGCAAAGGCGCCAGACCTGCCAAACCGGGAGAATTTACCCAACGTGCTTTTCTCAATGGTCAATTTGATTTGGCACAGGCAGAGGCCGTAGCCGATTTGATCCATGCCGACTCAGAGACCAGTCATCAGGCTGCTTTGAATCAAATGCGTGGAGGATTTAGCTCGGAGATTCAGCAATTGCGGGAGCGATTGATTCATTTTGCTTCCATGATCGAGTTGGAACTGGACTTTGGCGAGGAGGATGTGGAGTTTGCCAGCCGGGAGGAATTGAGAACCTTGGTCGAGCGTTTACTTCGTGTCGTGGAGGAGTTGATCCTAAGTTTTGACTTGGGGAATGTGATCAAAAATGGTGTGCCCACGGTAATCGCTGGAAAACCCAATGCTGGAAAATCCACCCTGCTCAATGCCCTTCTCAACGAAGAGAAAGCCATTGTCTCGGAAATTGCCGGAACGACCCGGGATTTTATCGAAGATGAAATCACCATAGGCGGAGTGATTTTCAGATTTATCGATACGGCAGGACTTCGGGAAACCACCGATACGATCGAGGCGATTGGGGTAAGCCGAACGCAGGAGAAAATGAAAACTGCCTCCCTGATTTTGTACCTCTTTGATCTGGGCGATACCGATCTGCTGGAGATCAATCGGGACATCAATAAACTGGAAAATCAAGGCGTGCCTTTCTTAAAAGTCGCCAATAAGCTGGACAAGGCTAATCCAATGCTCGTAAATGAGTTAAAGGCGAAGCATCCGGATACGATTTTTATCGCTGCGGGAAAGAAAGAAAACCTGGAGGAGCTGAAGCTTCGGATTTTAGAGCTGGTGAATCTGGATAAATTCCGAACCGGGAATACCATTGTCACCAATGTCCGGCATTACGATTCCCTGGTCAAAACCAGAGCTTCCCTCCTCGATATTCTAAGCGGTCTGGATAATCAGATTACCAATGATTTTGTAGCGATGGATATCCGTCGCTCCCTTCATTTCCTTGGGGAGATCACCGGAGAAATCACCACAGACGATCTCTTGGAGAATATTTTTAGGAATTTTTGTATTGGGAAGTAGCCGATTAAAAATTACTAGCTAATTAAATTACCTAGTTTATTTTTTTCTAATTCAACTTACCAATTCCCTAAAATGCTCATAGATCATAACCATGGCAAGAGTATCCAACTCGCAGTATTTTAAAAGTGCGTTAGTTAATTCATCAATTTCTGCCTGATCCATATCGGTATATTGGAGTTTTCCATATGCAGTAAGCGCTGCCCCACCATCTTTAACCCCTTCCATTTCAGACAGTGTGGATTCTAATTGTTCCTCAGTCCAGTTTTCGAATAAGGGTGGCAGCATTTTATAAGGATTAGTTACTTCCCCATTTTCAGTTTGTAACCAAACATGGCTTTCTTGGAAATTTCTACTAGAAACATTAATCTCTCCAATAGGTCGGGAATACTTTTCCTGAAGAAACTCGCTTGAAGCCAACGATGCTGGAAGAACAGCTTTAATCGAATTGGAACCCTTTGTCAATGGATTATAGTAAAAGTTTTTTTCAACTTCCCATAGATCCACCATATCTCTATCTCCTTTCCATTTAATTGCACTTTCATTTTTTGAATGAGAAATGCCTTGAATGAATGTTATTAACTCATCTTTATCAGTTTCATTCGAGTTTAGTAATTGGATATAGATAGCATTTAGGATGGTGTTTTCATGGTTTGAATATCTGAAAATAGTACCCCTATCATTCTGAAGACTAGTTTTTAACTTTCTGATAAATTCGAAATTCGGAAATACCCCTGCCTGGTTA
>JAHEBE010000287.1 GCA_024642365.1 Algoriphagus sp. | reverse complement strand
AGAAGTGGGGATGGGAGATAGTTATTTATCTTTCCTTGATGTCTGGAGAAAAGGACTAGACTTAGGTTTGACAACTTGGGCAGAAACCTCAGATTTGGATAAAACAAGATCAGATAGCCATGCATGGGGATCCAGTCCAAATATCGAGTTTTACCGAACAATTTTGGGAATTGACAGTAATGGACCAGGGTTTAGCAAAGTCCTGATCACTCCGCATCTAGGTGAATTTGAAGAGATTTCGGGTAAAATGCCTCATCCAAATGGCATGATTGAAGTTGACTATAATTTAAAAGGAAATCCAACTGCAAAGATTACCCTTCCACAAGGAATCACTGGAAGTTTGGTTTTTGGAGGGAAAACTTACACTCTTAATGGAGGAATGAATACCATAAGTTTGAAGTAGGATTGACGGATTTTAGAGTTTTTTAAGCCTCTTTCATTTTACTGGAATGTTCAGCCAGTAATTCATGGATTCATAAAGAAATACTGGGAGTCAGTACCTTAAGCGATTAGGGTTAAATCCATTGATTTGTCTTCTTTCAGACTTAGGTTTTTTTTATTTGGGTTCGTTAGATTTTTTCCCAATTTTATTGCTCAAAGTGAAAAAAAATCAAATTATAATTGAATTTTTTGCAATAAAAGCCAGTATTATTGCTGCAAATTAAAAATGGAATGAAGATTAAATGGAAATTGGCGTTTTTGATCACAATAGCGGCGCCATTGGTGAGTTTCTTTTGGATTGTCAAAGAACCTGTTTTAGAAAATTTCGGTACAGAGGAACAATTGGTATATGCGGATATCGCATGGCTCCTAACCGCCTCTTGCTTGGTACTTCTGATGACTCCTGGACTTTCACTTTTTTATGGGGGAATGGTCGGGAAGAAAAACCTGATTTCTACCATGCTTCAAAGTTTTATTTCACTCGGAGTGGTGACCATGTTATGGGTCGTAGTTGGGTTTAGTTTTTCTTTCGGAGACCCAATCGGGATTACAATTGATGGGGTAAAATATGGCTTGATTGGCAATCCTTTTGATTTTCCATTTTTTGACCAAGTCTCGGTACTTCCTCACAAAGCCATGGGAACTACAATTCCTTTTGTATTATTTGCCTTATTTCAAATGAAATTTGCAGTCATCACACCGGCGATTATTACTGGTTCATTTGCCGAGCGGGTGCGGTTTATTGGCTATTTGTTCTTCATTGGGATTTTCACTTTGCTGGTCTATGCGCCACTTTGCCATATGGTTTGGCATCCGCAAGGATTAATCGGAGCCTACTTTGGAGTCGTGGATTTTGCAGGTGGGACAGTGGTCCACATCAGTGCTGGATTAGCTTCTTTGGCAGGGGCACTTTTTATTGGAAAAAGAAAAAATCCACACCATGACCCATCAAACATTACTTATGTGATTTTGGGAACCGGCATGCTATGGTTTGGATGGTTTGGCTTTAATGCGGGCTCTTCTTTTGGAGCAAATGGCACTGCTGCAATGGCTTTTGCTACGACTACCATTAGTTCAGCGACAGCTATGATGACCTGGGTTTTATTTGACCGAATCCAGGGGAGAAAAATTTCAGCGTTGCAGGCTTGTATCGGAGCGGTAGTTGGTTTAGTTGTAATTACTCCAGCGGCTGGATTTATCACCATTCCACAAAGTTTTATTTTCGGATTATTGGGTGCGATAGTTTCCAATATGGCGATGCATGCAAGGTTTCTTAAGAAGATTGATGATACTTTGGATGTATTTGCCTGTCATGGTATCGGCGGGATTATGGGGATGATTTTAACAGCCATTTTTGCAAATAAGGCGGGTTCAAGTTTAATGCACGGCGGTTGGTCTGTGTTTTTCTCCCATATGCTCGTGTTGATTTGTGTTGCAGCTTTCTCTTTTGGGATGTCTTATCTGATTCTATTTGTGCTCAATAAGTTTGTCACTCTAAGAGTCCGTGAGGAATACGAGGAGATTGGTTTGGACCTTTCCCAACATGGGGAATCGCTAAAAAGTGTTTAATAGCTCGCGTTCAATTCGATTGATTATTACTTCGAGAATTTTTTGAGTTCCTTTTTATCCATCTCCAACATAATTAACTCTTTGGGGTGGAAGGATTGAAGGGATTGATCGGTTTGATCGCTCAAGATTTCCTTGTCTTCAGTATAGATTTTCACCGGGAAATTTGTCCAAACAATTCCGAGATCGCCCATTTCCCATCGACTTTGAATCATTTTCACGTGATCCATCTGATCCTGTTCAGAAAAAGATGATTCAGCAATCACCTGTCCGGGAATTACTTCTTCTCCAACTCCAACCCTTGATGAATTTGGTTTTAACCCGGTCAGTCGGGTGAATGTCCCGTCTTGATGATAAATTTCAATGTAGTTTTCTGAGTCAAAATTGGTTGGCCCTTCACTTGGTTCTAGTACGTCCATTTTTACTCCTGAGATTATTCCTTTACGAGGGGCACAGATGGAAGTCGGTTTTTCAAAATATAACCCAGCTCCCGTAAATGGCTGACTTTCTGGCTTCATACCAGATTGGCTTAGCAAAGGGCGAATACTGAAGGATTTGCCCTCTTCCAATGGAACCAAGTAGGTGATTGATTCAAGACTGGTTGTTTCATAAATACCTTTATACAATTTGGTATTATAGCTAAAACCTGTCTTTTCGTTGACATAAATTGAATGCAGTTTTGTTAAAGTGCTTTTGCCTGGATTGGCTACAGCATATATCACACGACCATTAATTGATTCTAGATTTTCGAGCTTTGAAAATTCTATTCGGATGGTATATGGGATTTTTTCACTGTTGAATGAAAGCAAAGTAAGGTTTCGATCTTGGTCTTGTTCGGCCACAATTTGGACTTGGGCGAAGCAATAATTTCCGAACAAAAAAATAATAAAAGTGACTAGTAATCTCATTTTGAAAATCTTAGGCTAACATGAATTCTTTAAAGCTGAAAAATAAGCATATTTAATAGAAACTTAGTTTGAATTAATTCAGATTTTTTGAGTTTGTCTAGCTAGAAATAGTAATTTTAAAGGTCTAGTATTTCCAATTCCCCCTATGAAAAAGAATCAAAGAAGAGAATTTCTAAAGTCAAGCAGTTTAGCTGGTTTAGGCCTTTTTGGAGCCGGTACCGTGTTTTCCAAAGATTTTGAATTGCTCCCTGGCCAAGCGGCAAAGGGTATAAATCGAATTCAATCTTTTAATATGTCAGGTTTTGCAGCGCCAAAATTAGCCACGGTACGTGTGGGTATTGTTGGCCTTGGCATGCGTGGTCCCGGAGCAGTTGACCGATTAAGTAAAATAGAAGGAGTGGAAATCAAGGCGCTTTGTGACTTGCTTCCAGAGCGAGTGGCCAAAGCTAAAGAGCAACTAAAAGACACTTCCCATCAGCCTGAAGGCTACTCCGGGAATGTTTATTCTTGGAAAGAGATGTGTGATCGTTCGGATTTAGATTTGATTTATATCGCGACTCCTTGGGAATGGCATACCCCAATGGCAGTCTATGCAATGGAAGCAGGAAAGCATGCTGCAGTGGAGGTTCCAGCAGCGCGGACATTGGATGATTGCTGGCAGTTAGTAGAAACTTCTGAGCGAACCAAAAAACATTGCATGCAATTGGAGAATTGCTGCTATGATTTTTTTGAATTGATGACTTTGAAAATGGCTCGAGAAGGATTTTTTGGAGAGGTGGTACACGTCGAGGGTGCCTACATTCATGATTTGCTTTGGTTGAATTTTGATAAAGACAAAGGCTACCAAGACATGTGGCGACTTCGTGAAAATTATCGTAACGGCAACCTTTATCCTACCCATGGACTAGGCCCGGTTTGTCAAATTTTGAATATTAATCGAGGTGATCAAATGGATTACTTGACCTCTGTTTCTTCAAATGATTTTCAAATGAAGAAAGAAGCTGAAAAGTTAGCGAAGGAGGATATGTTTTGGTCGGAGTTTGCTTCTAAAAACTACCGGGGAAACATGAATACTACAGTGGTGAAAACCAAAAAAGGAAAGTCAATCATGATTCAACATGACGTGACCTCGCCTAGACCTTACTCTCGATTGCATGTGGTCAGCGGCACCGAAGGATTTGCGCAGAAATATCCTGAACAAAAAGTCGCCAAAGGACATGCATTCATGAAAGAAGAGGAAATGAAGGAATTGACAAAAA
>JAHEBE010000034.1 GCA_024642365.1 Algoriphagus sp. | reverse complement strand
TTGAAAGATAATTTAGCCACGTTGCCTTCGGGCATTTATTTGGTTCGGTTCGGTGATTCAAATTCAAGTCAAACTTTTAGGTGGGTGGTACTTTGAGAAATCGATCAAGATTTAGTAAGAATTGAATTCCTTTCTTTCATTTTTTCTAACTTAAGAGCCCAATCAACCCAAAGCCATGACCTTTCTTCTTGTTCTCTTAAGTGTCGCCATACTGGTCCTGCTGATCGTATGGGTGAAGCTTAATCCCTTCCTTGCATTTCTGATAGCTGCGATTTCCGCAGGGTTTCTGCTAGGTCTACCGGCGGATAAAATTGCCGGATCTATCCAGCAAGGCATGGGCAATCTGCTCGGTGATCTAGTCATCGTGATCGTGATGGGTGCCATGCTCGGTAAATTGGTTGCAGAATCCGGCGCAGCACAACGAATCGCGGGGACCTTGATGAATGTATTTGGGCAGCGCTACATTACCTGGGCGATGTCTTTGACGGGCTTGATTGTTGGCATTCCACTTTTTTACAATGTCGGCTTTGTGCTCTTAGTCCCTTTGGCATTTACGGTAGCCTACCAATATAAAATTTCTGCGGTGTACGTAGGAATCCCTCTACTGGCAGCCTTATCCGTGACTCATGGATTTCTTCCTCCCCATCCTTCTCCGGCTGCATTAGTAGCTCAGTTTGACGCCAATATGGGATTGACTTTATTTTATGGTTTTTTGATCGCCATTCCTACCATCGCCATTGCAGGGCCTATTTTCGCTGGAACACTAAAAAATATCGAAGCCAAACCACTTAAGACATTCCAAGCCGAAACCAAGCCAGAATCCGAACTTCCTGGAGGGGCAAACAGTTTTTTGACAGCCTTATTGCCTGTTTTTCTTTTGGTAGGAACCACTGCGCTAAGCCTGAATACACCTGCAGAAAGTCCATTCGCAAATCTCATTGCCTTTATTTCCAATCCAGGAATGGTGATGCTGATCTCAGTTTTAGTAGCCACATATACCTTAGGCTTGCGTAGAAAATTCAGCATGCCTCAGCTCATGGATATCTATACCATAGCCACAAAAGATATCGCGATGATCTTATTGATCGTAGCGGGAGCAGGCGCTTTAAAGCAAATATTTACCGATACTGGAGTCAGCCAAGTAATTGCAGAGGGCTTACAAACCTGGGATATTCATCCGTTAATTTTGGCATGGATCATCACGGCAATTATCCGAGTTTGTGTAGGATCGGCTACAGTCGCTGGACTTACTACCGCTGGAATCATTGCGCCTCTTGTGACTACAATGAATGTGGACCCAAATTTATTGGTACTATCGATTGGAGCCGGAAGCTTGATGTTCTCTCATTTCAATGACGCTGGATTCTGGATGTACAAAGAATTCTTTAATGTCAGTATCAAAGACACCATCAAATCCTGGTCATTAATGGAAACGCTTGTAGCAGTGATCGGTCTGGTCGGCGTATTAATATTAGATCTATTTATTTAACCCCAACTCATTTAAAAAAACACCATGGAAACTCCTGAAAGCAACTTTGAAAAATTAGGATTGGAACTTCCTCCACCACCAAAACCACTTGGCGTATACAAGCCATGTCTGGTGATCGGGAATCAACTTTACCTTTCTGGCCATGGCACTGTGAAAAGTGATGGTACGCTTATTATCGGTCAAATTGGAAAAGATCTTAGTCAAGAGGAGGGCAAATTGGCCGCTCGTCAAGTCGGACTCGCCATGCTTGCGACCATCAAAGCAAATCTTGGATCACTCAACCGGGTGAAGCGTGTGGTGAAGGTACTTGGAATGGTGAACTGCATCTCCACTTTTGAAAAGCACCCCTTTATCATCAATGGTGCAAGTGAGCTTTTTGCCAGTGTATGGGGAGAAGAATATGGTATTGGCGTTAGATCTGCTGTAGGAATGGGCTCGCTGCCTGATAATATCCCAGTAGAAATCGAAGCACTATTCGAACTTCACGACAAAGTTTAAGGCTCCACTAGTGCTTTATAGGATTGGAAAATGCTAAGGACATCTTTGACGTAATTTACTGCGAGGTGTCCTTTTGCAAAACCACTTTTAACAATTGGATCTTGATAGTAGTCCGGATCACTTTTCAATTCTAAAAACTTAGCTACTTCCATCCAGCTTTGTGTATTTTTTCCATACTTCAAGGTCAACCTCCACGCATCTTCCACATGGCCTTGACCAATATTGTATGAAGCCAAAATGAATTTCAAACGCTCATTCATATCCGGAACTCGCTCCATCCAGAACTTATCCAAATAACGAAGGTACCGAACGCCTCCCAAAAGGGATTGCGCTGGATCATTGGGATTTGTCACTCCAAATCGCTCTAAAGTCACTGGCATCAATTGAAGCAGGCCTTGTGCCCCGGCATAAGACATGGCAGTCGTATCAAATCTAGATTCTTTGTAAACCACAGAAGCCAATAGCCTCCAGTCCCAGCCTAATTGTTGTGCCCCTTCTTTGATAATCTCATCATAGGAGGAAATTCTATTTCCCGCCAAGGATGAAAAAGGACTCGTATTTCTAAAGTAGGAATTCTTGGAGTTCAGAAAGTATTTGGCATACAAATCAGGAATAAATCGCTTTTGCTTATCCTCCAGCCAAGTATTTAATTTTTCTAATAATACTGGTGAATTATTGCGGACTACCCAAGCCACTTGTCCTTCTTTGCTCACCTTCCAGGAAATATCCAGATCCTCATAAAGGGTCGCATTAGCCAGAGCAATATTTTGGTCGGAAACAGTCCATTTGATTTCTTTATCCACCACTTGATCGATCAATGATTCTTCCTGATCAGATGTCGGTATAATTGTAAAATTCAATTGCAAAGAATCCTTGATTTGGGAAAGCTGAGAAGCATAGGTTGTGCCCTGTCTTACATAGATCGTATCTTGGCCTAGCTCTTCCCAAGAGTTGATTTTACCTCCACTCTTAGTCCCTACCAATACGCTGTTTACTTTTCCAAGCGGAATGGTAAAGGCAGCACCAGCAGCCCGCTCGGGACTTTCTTCCAAATTCATAGCAATTACATCCACTTTACCACTTTGAAGGTAATTGAATGCCAGATCAATATCAGAGACCAAAACCAGTCGAAGCTGAACATCCAATCGCTTTGCCAAATCACGAAGCAGTTCATATTCGTAGCCCATTCGTCTGCCTCGATAGATGTAATAACCAGAGGTGTTGTTATCTACTGCGGCACGGATAAAGCCTCGTTTTTCAATGCCAGGAAGGTCTAGGATGTAGGTTTCTTTTCCAAACTTCACTCCAAGTTGCTCCTCCAAAAAGGTGCATTGTACTCCAAAAATCAAGAGAGAAATAATAGAAATAAGTAATACGGATGCTCTTTTCATTCAAGCGGGCCATTAAGACCCAGGATGTTCCGTGGGGCAATTGGCAAATGCTATGCCAAAAGAAAAAGTAAGGAAACGTTAAAAAAAGCAAATAAAAAAAGGGATAGCTGTTAAATCAGCCATCCCTCTTTCTTAATTTTCGTTTGGAATTTCAAACGGTACAAAGCTGTTTTCGAAAAATATCTTTCCTGACAGCCTTCTAAGTTCGATTTCCTGTTCTTTAATATTATAGATCGAAGTGATCAAACGGTTTTGGGCCGTGAGCAAATTCACTTGGGCATCTCTAAATTCTAAGTAAGATGAAATCCCCAATCGAAATCGCTCTAGCGCAATTTCAGTGCTCTCCTTTGCGGTTTGATAATTCTTCTTTTCTACCTCCAAGAGGTTTTTGTTTGTCATGTAAGTATTATAAGAGCGATGGATGTCAGATTTCAATTGCACCTCAAACTGGTCGATCGCATACCCTTGAATGTTCTGCTGCACTTTGGCATTCTGAATTCGCCGGTTCAACGTCAATCCATTGAACAGATTGATAGTGATATTCCCTCCACCGTTAAATCCTTGGCGTTGATTTTGAATTAAGAAACCAGCATCTGAATTGGAAGTATTATTCACATAATTCCCATTAAGATTCAAGATCGGTAATCTTGATGCTCTCAACTCTTTCAATTGCAGGAAAGCGACATTTTCTGAGCGCTGTGCTATCAACAGGTCTTTGTTATCAGTAAAAGCATTTTCCTCAAGGTCCAATAGAAGTAATGGATCGCCAATTAAAATGGTGTCTTTGACCGTAAACTTGACATTAGGGTCCAAAGCCATTAATTCGTTCAAGTTCACGCGCGCATTTTGAATGACTTGCTCTTGCGTCAACAGTAAGGTCAAATCAGAATTGTAATCCACCTCCGCTGTCAAGAAATCTCGCTTATTTGCCCCGCCCAGTTCGTATTGAGCTTTTGCAATATCCAATCTCGACTGACTGAGTTCAAGCGTATTTTTCAATACTTCATACCGCTGTAGCTCAAGAACCAATCGATAATAAGCCGAAGAGATCCCTGCCACGGTATTTTCAACCACAACTTTTGTTTCGAGCTCAGAGATTTCAGTCAACTGTCCCAATCGCTTCATGACAATGAAACTCTCAGGTCGGAAGCCATAGATCGCAGCTACGGTAAAGTTTTCATTTCTTGATTTTGCTCCATCAATCTGACGGGGTTCAGGATCATTGATGAACTTTTGTGAAACATCTTCCTTGCTAAAGGATCTCAAATACGTCGCATCTACCTGAGGCATAAAAAAATCACCGATGCCTATTTTTTCATCTCCCTCACGGAGCGTGATGTTTTCCACGGCAATTTTCACTTGAAGATTATTTTCAAGGCCTAATTGGATGGCCTTTTCCAAATCAAGAGATTCTTCACTTTGGGCAAATAAACAAGTGGTAATGCTACTCAAAAAGAGTAAAAGGATTATTTTCTTCATGAAATTCTGGCTAATCTTCCTGCTTTTGAGGTAAGGTATGTGTAAATGGCCGGGATAATAAATAGCGTCAAGACTGTCGCAAAAGTCAATCCTCCAATAACTGCCGCTCCCATCGGTACTCGGCTTTCTGCACCAGCACCCAACGCTAGGGCAATCGGAAGAATACCTAAGATTGTGGATAAACTTGTCATCAAAATCGGTCTGAATCGAGCTACGGCTGCACCATATATCGCCTCTTCGACATCCATTCCCTGTGCTTTTCTTTGGTTTGCAAATTCTACGATTAGAATTCCGTTTTTAGTCACCAAACCAATGAGCATGATAATTCCGATCTCACTGAAAATGTTCAAAGTGAATCCGAAAGCCCAGAGGGTAAGTAAAGACCCAAAGAGTGCCAATGGCACCGTAAACATGATTGTAAGTGGATCAAGGAAGCTTTCAAACTGCGCTGATAACACCAAATAAATCAAGACCAAGGCAAATACGAAGGCGAAAATTAGACTGTTTGAACTTTCTCGGAATTCCTTCGAAGGTCCAGAAACATCCGTTGAATAGGAATCATCCAAAACTTCTGAGGCAATACGATCCATTTCGTCTAGTCCTTGGCCAATAGTATAGCCTTGCGTTAAGTTTGCAGAAACTGTAGCACTGACAAAACGATTAAATCGATACAATTGAGGAGGGGTACTTTTCTCGACCACTTTCACCAAGTTGTCTAATTGTACCAACTGTCCATTTCCACCTCGGACATAAAGCATCCGCAGATTGATTGGCTCATTACGATCTTCAAGTCGCATCTCGCCGACCACTTGGTACTGCTTGCCATTCATAATGAAATAGGCGAATCGCTGGCCTGAATAGGAAAGTTGCAAGGTCCGAGCAATCTCCTGTACAGAGACTCCAATATTTCTCGCTTTTTCCCGATCAATTTCTATTTCAAGTTCCGGCTTAGTAAACTTCAAGTTTATATCAGAAAAGATGAAGGCTTGACTTTTTGCAGTCTCTTCCATGAATTTTGGAATGACTGCCTTCAATTTTTCAATAGTAGGCGCTTGAATAACATATTGCACTGGAAGCCCTCCTCTACGGTCACCAATCGAAGGGGTTTGTTGCGCAAAAGCCCTTACTGCAGTTTCTTTTCTCAACTTGGCACTCAAAGCATCAAAAATTTCTTGCTGAGATCGACTACGCTTATCTCCATCTGTAAGGTAAAGCCTCACAAAAGCTGAGTTCGTATTTGCTGTGCCAAAACCTGGAGAGGTCACAGAAATGATGGCATCACGTTCTTCTTTTGGAATTTCCTGAAGAAAATCAGCCGCCATTTGATCTACAATTCGATCCATGTACCCAAAAGTTGCCCCTTCGGGTCCAGACATATTTACAGAAATTTGTCCTCTATCCTCCATTGGCACCAATTCCGTAGGAATTGCAGCAAACAGAAAATAAATCCCTACTCCAAAAGCTAAAACCAATACAAATGCCATCCATTTTACTCGCATGAATGCGGCTAAAGCAACATCATAAAGATCATTCAGCCAGACAAAAAATGGCTCGGTGAAATTATAGAAGGCATTTTGCTTTTCTCGACGCTTAAGTAGCTTGGCACTCAACATCGGAGTCATGGTCAAGGCCACAAAGGAGGAAATAATCACAGAACCAGCCACTACAATTCCAAACTCTCGGAAAAGTCTACCAGTAGTTCCTGTAAGGAATATTACTGGTAAGAAAACTGCTGCCAATGCAACTGTCGTAGCGATAACCGCGAAAAAGATTTCTTCCGAACCTTTGATTGCAGCGTCCAAGGGTTTTTCCCCTTTTTCTATCCGGGCATAGATATTTTCTAGCACCACAATAGCATCATCCACCACCAAACCGATGGAGAGGACTATACCTAGTAGCGTCAATACGTTGATGGAAAAGTCCATCAAATACATGATGAAGAATACACCGATCAATGAAATCGGGATGGTAATAACTGGTATAAAAGTCGTTCGCCAATCCCGTAAGAAAAGGAAGATAATCGCAACTACGAGGATAAATGCAGTAATGATGGTCTCCTGAACTTCTGAAATAGAGTTTCGAATATATTTGGTTGAATCAAATCCGATTTCGACGCTTACATCTTCAGGCAAGTCTCGCTCGATTGATCCCAACCTTCTATAGAATTCATCAACCATCTCAATGTTGTTGGATCCTGGAAGTGGTACGAGTACCACCGCAACCATTGGAACTAGATCTCGCTTAAGAACAGTTTTCTCATTAAGGGCTGAAAGCTCTGCTTTCCCAATGTCTTGGAAACGAACTATGTTATTTTGATCTTCTTTTATGATTAGATCATTAAACTCTTGAGGAGAGCTCAAGCGACTTTTGGTTCGAACTGAAAGTTCAATGTTTTGACCCTCAATTCGACCTGATGGCAATTCTAAATTCTCACTTTGAACTTTGGAAAGTACATCTAATGGAGTGATGCCATAGGATGCCATCTTCAGCGGATCCATTCGAAGTCGGATTGCGTATTCTTTCTCTCCCCAAATCTGAACTCGGCTTACACCTGGAATCGTCTGAAGTCGTTCTTTAAAAATTTTATCGGCAATATCTGAAAGCTCAAGAAGGCTTCTTTTATCTGACTTTACATTGACTGCTAAAATAGGCGAGGAATCTGCATCGGCTTTAGATACGACTGGCGGCTCGGCGTCGGGAGGTAGATTTCGTTGCGCTCCTGAAACCTTATCTCGGACATCATTCGCAGCCCCCTCAAGATCTGCTCCTACTTCAAACTCGACAGTGATATTCGATCGACCATCAGCACTTGTTGAGGTTAGGGATTTAATCCCTTGAATTCCGTTGATTTGCTCCTCAAGTGGCTCAGTGATTTGAGCTTCGATCACATCAGCATTTGCACCGACATAGGTGGTACTGACATTGATAACCGGTGGATCCACGCTGGGATATTCACGAATTCCAAGGAGTGAAATCCCGATCCCTCCAAAAAGGAGGATCAACAAGGACATCACAATCGCAAGGACTGGACGGTTAATACTTACATTAGAAAGACTGGCCATTTCAGTTGATTTGAGTTGGGTTGAGCGGCATTCCTTGCCGAACTTGCATTACACCCGTGGTGAGTACTACATCTCCTTCATTCAAGCCAGAGATGACCTGCACATGTGATTCTGTGCGCGTTCCAATTTCTATTTTACGTTCTTCAGCATTTCCATCAGCACCGACTACAAAAACTTTATAGCCTTCTAATTCCGGAATAACTGATTCAGCTGGTACCATCAATGCATCTTCAATCGATCCTAGTACAAATCGAATCTTCACAAACATCCCCGGTAAGAATTTTCCTTCTTTGTTTGGACTTTGAGCCCGAAGCTTTAATGTCCGAGTAGCTTGGTCAATTTGTGGTTCATAGGCATATACGATCCCATCAGTTTCCTGGTCAGCAGTTCCACTTGTAAAATATACTGAAGAGCCAATTTTGACTTGGGTAGCATATCGCTCAGGGATGGAGAATTCAATTTTGATAGGATCAATATTCACCACGTTTACAATCACATCATTGGTACCAATAACAGACCCTTCTGAAACTTGGCGCAAACCGAGAATGCCGTTAAATGGTGCACGGATGATTGTTTTACGAAGTTGAGCTTCGATTAATTTGATATCTGTAAGCGCTGTATTGTATTGATTCAATACGATGTCGTATTCTTCCTGGCTGATTGCTTCACGAGCCAATAGCTGCTTTTGACGATTTTCCTGAGTTTCAAAAAGCTTTTGAGTATACTGAAGTCTCTGATATTGCGCTTGAAGCTCATCATCATCTAGGTAAAGTAATGGAGCACCTTTTGCCACATACTGCCCTTCTTTGAAATTTATTCTAGTCACCAAACCAGAAATTTCAGATCGAAGATTCACTGATTCATTAGGTAGTATTGTACCGCTGACCTGAAGCTGATTTTGCAGGGTTTCTTTCTGAATTTTGATGACATTAACGGGTAGAGATTGATTACCAGCACCAGCTCCTGGTCCAGCTCCTGCAGGAGCATCTGTTTTATTCCCACTCCATCTTGGATATAGGAACGCTGCAGCAATTAGGAGGATGATTCCAACAATCAGAATTACTTTGGTCTGTTTTTTCATTAGGTAAAAGAGGTCGAGATGCGATGGTTTTGTATAAATGCGATTGATAACTCATTAAATCGCTCGGGTTGCTCAACATTGACTACATGGCCACATTTGCTGAGAATATTAAGAACAGAGTTTTTATGAATTTTTATCAAGTTTCGGACTGGCTCCAAAAACATGACGTCTTGGTCTCCCATCACATAAAGTGTGGGAATTCCCAGATCAGATTCTTTGAAATATTTTAATAAAGGATTGATGTCTTTAGTCAGCTTAAACCAACGAATAAACTCCTTTTGACATAGTTTTTGAGCCTCCTGAATAAATAGATTCCTAGATTCAGCATGTTGTTTTCGAGGCATGATGATGAAAGCGAAAAGCTTATACAGCCACATGAAAGGTATAATGCGTTTCAACGAATTGCCTAAGAAAACCAAGATTCTTGATTGGGTGGTCAAGCGGGTCACTGCTCCAGCAAGGACTAGCGATTTTACGCGCCATTTTTCAAGTTCTGCTAGCTGTCTAACTAATATGGTACCTAAAGAAACCCCCATAAAATGTGCAGGTGGGATTTGTAACTCATCTAGCACCTGGATAATGTCCTTGGTGACAGCAGTAAAAGTATACTCTTCATTATAGATTGCCTTTGGAAGATCCACAGATTTACCATGACCTCTCAAATCAATCAATAATAGGTTAAACTGCTTTTTAAAGTCCTTAAGTTGCTTAAACCAAACGGCAGATGATCCTCCTGCACCGTGAATGAACACGACCCATTCTTTGCTCGTAGGATGATCAAATTTCTTGTAATACAACATGGAAGCTAAACTCAAGAGCACTAGAAATGGTTCTGAAAAGTAAAAATACGATGATTATCAGCATATCTTTTCATAAAAGGTATCGGAGGCAAATCGCTAACATCAAAGGAAAAAAAATGGGATATCTTTTTTAGAATTTCCAGCCAATGGTGCTTTGAATGATATAATCAAAATTTGGAGCCTCCTTCACTGCTTTATTATCATAATTCATAGTTGCCCCAATTTTGATAAAAAAGTCATCCAAAAATTCATAGCTAATATCCAACTTAGAATCAGACCTTATTCTGCCTTTTTCCTTTAGCCCTGCATATCCTAAAAAGATTCCTTTGAATGCAAAATTTCCAATATTCAAAATATCTACAGCGCTTCCAATCACGAATTCTGTGGATTGCTTAGAAGGGAAATCGCTATAAAATCTTTCATTATTCAAATTTAATCCAGCCTGCAGGGACCAATCTAACTTATACTTTCGAATCAGATATTTTCCAAACCCAAGTTTAAAATCCGTCCGCAAAGCGATTAACTGTTCTGTGTTATTTAAAAAATTGATTCGAGTAATCCCATACCAATCATTTCTTAGCAATGAATAGAGGGTTATTCCCCCGTCATATCGTTGGATCGAGTTAGTTGCCTCCTGTGTTGAACGTATCCCATTAAATGTTAGACCTGCTCCAAACCAGTTTGTATTGTAATTCAGGCTGCTCCTGAGTGAAAATTGGCGCAGTCGATTTGACTTCGCTAGGTTAATTCCTACACTGACTTGGCCAGTCAACTGTTCCAAAACAGCTTCCTTGAGTTCTCTGATTTCCAGAATTTCAGTTTTTCCAAACCTTAGTGAATCTGAAAAATTGATGGCCTCCTTCAAATGAGACTTGCTCGATTCATCAATGTATAACCATACCGAATCAGGGGTAGCAGCGTAAATGATCCCTCGGAGTCTTACCCCTTTCTCCAAAGTGATCAATAACTCTTCAGAAGTACTTATTTTTTTGATTTCCTGCCAATTTACTTCCAAATTCTTTTTGGAATAAGGGACTGAAATCTTGAGAATACCATATTCTAATGACTTTATTTTTCCCAAAATAAGGTCGCCTGAAATCATTACAAGGCTGTCCTTCGAAGTTTGGCCGAAAGAAAATGAACTGGATAGTAATCCTATCACCAGGAAAAAAAATACTATTCCAGAGGCATGCTTAACAGATGATTTCCTCAAAATAATTCTTGTCTTACAAGCTCCATCCTACCGTGGTCTGAAAGATGTAATCGAGTTTGGTCGCTCCTTCTACCGGTCGATTATCATAGTTCATGGTAGTTCCAACCTTGATGTAAATGTCTTTTGGAAATTCATACTTGATATCAAACTTGAAATCAGTTCTAAATCGACCTTTTTCAGAAAAACTTGGATAGGCAACCACTTGAGTTAGCAAATTCAAATCACCGATATCATATAAATTCAATTCTGAGCCAATAAATGCTTCACCAGATTTACGGTCCGGAGAATCATCAAAATAAGTTTCATTGTTAAAGTTCACCCCTGATTGAAAGCCAAAGTAGGTCTTATTGGTGTGGATCACATACTTACCAATACCTATTTTATTACCAGTTCTAAGCCTGATCAATTGCTCAGTATTGGATAAAAAGGTAATGTTATACAACAAAAACCAATCTCGTTGCAAAAAGTAATTGAAGGTAATATCTGCATCAGTTCTTTTGACCGGTTCCACATTATCTTGGGTAGAACGAAGAGAGTTAAAAGAAGATCCAAGCTTCCAACGATCAGCGAGATAACCCAATCCACTTCGGATGCTAAACTGCTTCAAGTTATTTGCCTTTGTCACGCTCCAGCCCAAATCTATATTTGCTGATAACCTACTCCAAAACCCTTCGTCCAGAGCATTTAAATACACCACTTCTTGGAGATTGACGTAGACTTTCCCTCCTAAAGGTTTTTCTAGATTTTTATCTTCTTTTTTCTTTACAAGGGAAAGGTTTAATAATTCATCGGGATCATACGTATCAATCATCACCTGAACTGAATCAACGCTGTGAATTATTCCATTGTATCTTTTTCCTGAGGAAAGGGTTATTAAAAATTTGGTTTTAGATGCAATCCGCTTCACTCCGGTCCAAGAAACTTTAAAATCAGAATCTGAATAATCAGTCTCAATAATAAGAACTCCTTTATCCATGGTTTTGATTTCACCAACAATCAAATCGTTGTTGCTTAGGATTAATGAATCAGTTTGGCCAAAAGCTAATCCTGACCAGATAAAAAAAACGATAGACAAAAACTTTTTCATGCTTGAAATATTTAAGGAGCATGAAATAGTTGAATTCGAGAGAAAAAAGCAAAAAAAAAGCACTCCAATTGGAGTGCTTTTTATAAATGTTTGCACTGATTAGTTGAAAATGTATCTCAAACCAAACTGCATTCTCCAAACATCAGACACACCAGCTGTCGGTCTGTATGTTTCGGTAATCAAGTCAGCACCGAAGTTTCTCAAACGATATTGAGAAACACCAGCTGCGTTAGCAGGACCACCTTGAGAAGACGATGGCACGACAAGTGGCTGAGTTGAGTTGAAAGTTTTTCCAATTCCCCAATCACTGTTCAATAAGTTACCTAGGTTCAAGATGTCCACTCTAAACTCAAGCGTGTTTCTCTTCTCACCAATATTGGTAAAGATTTGCTGCGCAAAAGTGAAGTCCGCTCTAGATACCATTGGCATAATCACTGCACCTCTTTCAGCATACTGACCTCTGTTTGCACTAAGGTATTTGTCCTGCTGGATATAAGCTTCCCAAGCGGCTGCTTGTTGCTGTGCAGTGAAAGTAACAGGAGTCCCAGAAACAGTCACAGTGTACTGCTGGAAGTTCATCTCATCTGTGTTTTTATGGATATAGAGCAAATCGTTTGAAGTACCACCATCACCATTCATGTCACCAGAGAAGGTATAACTTGCATTACCGATAGTTCTGGTTTCCCAGAAAATCGAGACTGAAGTATTACCAAACTTGAAGATGTCCTTGTTATAGCTGACAGTAGCAAACAATCTGTGACCAAGATTATTACCAGAGAAAGAAAGACCTGGGTTATTTGGATCTCTTGAGATTGGGTTATTGAACCATGTACCAGAAGCAATCGATCCTGGATCTACTGTGTTTTTAGACTCACCATAGCTATATGCTGCTTTCGCGAATAAACCATTTTTGAATGGACGCTCAATGGAAGCAGTTGCAACCCATGAATTCCCAATAGCTTGGTTAGACAAAATAATTGCGTTTGGAATATTGCTATTGATTCTGTTTCGAGTATATCTGAAACGATTGTCAGGACCATTGAATGAACTTTGGTGCGTAGGAAGGTTTCCGTTATAGTAGGCCATTCCATTTACATCAGAAGAATAGATGAATTCTGCAGTAGCTACTAATCCCAATGGCAATTGCTGATCAACACCAATGTTTGTTCTCCAAACCTGAGGGAATTTGAAATCTGACTTCGTCAAAGCCAATTCGTAAGAAGCCGCTGGAGCTCCAGTTACATCAGTCGGCTTGTAAGCATCTGGATTTGGATTGAACGGTCGAGCAGTAGAGTTATCAAACTGTGCAAAACCTGTCAAGATACCATTGTTACCCACCTGGTTAGAGATCCAAACGTAAGCTGGACGGCCGGTGAAGATACCTGTACCACCTCTAAGTTGAGTTTTTTGATTGTCAAAAATATCCCAGTTAAAACCAATTCTTGGAGACCAAAGGATATTCGGCTCTGGCAACTGATCAGTTCTAAATTTGTCAAAAGAACTCTCAGGATTGATAAAGCTTAGTTGCTCTACGGCTGGGTTTCTCAATGCAGTCTCTCCGAAGAAAGGCACGTCAAATCTTAAACCGATAGTAGCTTTAATGTTAGATCTTAATTGGATCTCATCCTGAGCATACAATCCTACATAATCTACCTCAAGTGGCTGAACAGGCTTGTCTGAACCAGGGATGTTATTCCATCTTACTTGGAATCTTCTCAAGTTAACTCCGCTCGGTACAGTATTACCATTTGCTAGGAAATTGTTTGCGTCCTTATAGAAGTCATCTAGTGAGTTGTAAACATATGCAGATTGAGAGCCAGGGAAGAATACGTTCTCAGACTGATATTTCTCGTAGCTAAATCCAAAAGTAAGCGTATGATTTCCAGCAAAAACCTGAAGGTTATCCTGAACTTGGAATGTCTTATATCTCAATTCGTTGTTTGGAGTAAATGGCTCAAAACCGAAAGAAGTATAAGTTGATCCGTTATTTAAGATATCCACCATTGGAAAGAACTCTCCTTTAACACCACGGCTTTCGTCCTGATAGGTATATCCGACGATCAAACTGTTGGTTACTTTTGTTCCAATTCTAGAGTTCAATTCAGCAACTACAGATCGGATATTTTCCAAAATGCTGTAGTTAGAGTTTTGAAAGTTTAATGCTTCCGGTCTACCATTTCTGCTTCCAAATCCTAGGGAAGAAGAGTTAGACATCAATACATCTGTAGAAGAATTCAAGTGATTGTATCTTAAGCTAAGCTTGTTTCTATCGTTGATGTTGTAATCCAATTTCACCAAGAACTTGGTACCTAGCGTTTCGTTGTCATATCCTTCATAAGGACCAGTCTCATAATTGAACTTATCTTTCAAGAATCCGCTCAATTGATCAAGGTCTGAAGCCAATACTCGGGTTACGTTACCCGTAATTGCCTCACCTCTATTTGCTGTCCAAGTGGTACCAGGACGAGCTTCTGTCTCATCTTCGAAAGATGCAAAGAAGAATAATTTGTCTTTGATGATTGGACCACCAACACGGAATCCGTATTGCTTATAAGTAAAGTCTCCAGGATTGAAAGTATTGTCACCAGCTTCAGTACCTACGTTGTTGTTATTTCTCCAGAAATAGTAAGCTGAACCTGAGAATTCGTTGGTACCTGATCTAGTTACAGTGTTTACACCAGCACCGGTAAAGTTACCTTGTCTAACATCGTAAGGAGCGACGTTAACAGAAATCTGCTCAATTGCATCCAATGAAATTGGGGAAACACCTGTACGGCCACCTGGGTTACTTCCACTTCCTAAACCGAAAGAGTTATTGAAATAAGATCCGTCAACAGTAATGTTGTTCAAACGAGAATCCTGTCCAGCGAAAGATTGTCCATTAGATTGAGGAGTCAATCTTGTGAAATCATTGATATTTCGAGAGATCGTTGGGAGTTTAGTCAACGTCTGGTTATCAATAGATGTGTTTGCTCCAGTTCTTTCGTTAGAAAAGAGGCTATTTGCATTTGCAGTAACTACCACCTCGGACAATTCCTGACCATCCTCTGGCAATACTACATTTACATTTGAGAAAATACCTAAGGAAAGTACAATGCCATCTACACTTTGGGTAGAGTATCCAATGAAAGAGACAGATAGTCTATAAGGACCACCCACACGCATTCCAGGAATAGTATATTTTCCTTCTAGATTAGTCACTGCACCGTATCGAGTTCCCGACGGTAGGTGAGTGGCCACCACGTTGGCTCCTGGGAGTCCATCGCCATTCGCTTCGGTGACTACCCCTGAAATTCCGGAAGTAGTAACACCCTGGGAGAATGCTACAGCTGTACTAAGTACAAGCAACATCGCTACCAGCAAGTTTTTAAGTAAATTTTGCCTCATAGTTTGTACGTTTAGATTTATTTAGATGGTTTGGTATTAAATCTGCAACAAAGGTAAAACCATACATCTTCTCGATTGAGTAGTTATCGTTAAGTTTTTCCTCAGAAATGAATCTTTTGTTAACAATTTGGTAACATTGAAATTGGGCTCATATTCTGAATAGTGCCGCTATTTTGAAATAATATTTTGTGAGTGGGTGAATAAATGCTCATTTACCAAATATTATTTGAAGAGCCTTATTATCGTATTATCAATTTGTTAATTGGGAATTTTCAAAATTCTATTTGGCAATATCCTTAATTTGCAAATTAATTTTAACAGAAATTAACAATATCCAAAATATA
>JAHEBE010000286.1 GCA_024642365.1 Algoriphagus sp. | reverse complement strand
GATTCGTACTTAGTCATTTCCAAATAAATATAGGTAATCGTAGTGAACCAAGGCTTTTTGGTTTTTTTGACCCAAGCGCTCTAAGGCTAATTTTGAGCTGTATTCTGCCCTCCCAATTCCAATTTTCTGACCGTTTTCATCTTTAATCAATAAGATGTCTCCCTTGGAAAATTGCCCTTCCAGTTTGGTAATTCCAATTGGTAGCAAACTTCGAATCACAGCTGCAGTCAAGGAAATTTTAGCACCTTCATTAATGGTGACTTCTCCCTTGTAATAAGATGCTCCATGTGCAAGCCACTTTTTCGTGCTGTGGGTTGATCTTTTTGCCTCAAACTTGGTGCAATTTATCTTGCCTTGTGCAAATTCTTCCAGGATGTGATCGCGCTTTCCATTAGCGATAAAGACTTGAATTCCCAGATCCGCGGACTTCTTAGCCATTGCATATTTAGTCAACATCCCGCCTCTTCCGAAGGAGGACTTGGAAGCAGAAATGTAATTGGAAAGCTCTGGCATTGCAGAAGAAACCGTTGTGATTAACTCAGATGTTGGATCTGAAGGGTTTCCAGTGTAGATCCCATCCACATTGGTGAGTAAGATCAATGTGTCGGCATCAATCATCGCTGCGGTTAGGCCAGCCAATTCATCGTTATCAGTAAACATCAACTCTGTGATCGTAACGGCATCATTTTCATTGATAATCGGAAGAATTCCTTGTCCAAGTAATGCCTGAACACAGTTTTTCATATTTAAAAAATGCTTTCGGTCACGAAAATCCTCTTTGGTTACCAAAATTTGTGCAACCGGAAGATTCAATTTTTCGAAGCGCTCACGGTAAGCATTAATCAATCGTATTTGACCTGTCGCTGCCCAGATTTGCTTTTTGAAAACTGGATTTAACTTTTCTTGAAGCGGAATTGCCTGTCTCCCAAACGCGACTGCTCCCGAACTTACCAAGACAACTTTTCTGCCTTCTGCTATCAACCCTTGAATTTGAGAAACCAAATGCTCCATCCTTGAAAGATCAGGCAATCCATTTTCCTGAGTAAGGACATTTGATCCGATTTTAATTACAAGGAGTTTGGATGAATTCATGGAAGAGTTTTCGATTTACAATTGCGAATTAAGAGATTTTCATTTGTGGAATGAGTAAAGATTCTTTCCTGATTTAAGTTTATAAAAAACCCATGCTCAATGTGCCCACGAGCATCAGAATTTTTGCATATAGGCTCAATTGTGTGAAATGATCCTTTCGGTCTGCGATATAAATGCGATACATGAAATAAAGGAAAAAGAATCCTAAGCCTCCGAAATAGTAAAATAAAGTTGGCTTATTGATTTCAAACGTGATAATGGTAATCGCTGAGACAAAGCAAATCGCAACTAGAAAAATCACATCCTTCGTTTTTCGAAAGCCAATCACAATTGGAAGTGTTCTGCAGCCATGTTTGCGATCTCCATGTCGGTCTTCGATATCCTTGATGATTTCGCGGATTAGGTTTAAGAAAAATGCAAAAACAGCATAGGTAAAGACCATGAGCTCTGCTTTTTGATAATAATAAGCAACCATATAAATCGCCAAACCCGTCAAAAAAGCAACGGTGAAATTCCCTATAAAAGGCTTTCTTTTAAGTTTATTGCTATAAAGCCAAAGGAGAAACGCAGCAATAAAATTGACTAATCCTATTCTAGGAGAAACCATAAACCCAAGACCAATTCCTACGATATTAAAAATGGTGTGGAGCATAATGATCATCCTTCTTTTGATTCCTTTCCCTACGATTACCTCTTGAGGCCGATTGACATAATCGATTTTCACGTCGTAATAGTCATTAATCATGTACCCTGCAGCAGTGATTACGATCGTTGAAAAAACAAGCAAATACAAGTTGTAATCTTGCAGGACAGGCAATCCACGATTGGTAGTCTCCACTAAAAAGTAGGCAGCCATAAACTGAGCAAATCCTACCATCAACAAATTGATCGGTCTGCTGATGCGAAAAAGTCCTCGGAATGAAATCGTTCGATCCATGTTGAATTTCAAAACACTAAAATAGCCCAAATGATTTGTAAAGCTGATTTTTGATTAATTTATAAGAGAGAAAAATCGATTCCGTAAATCGGAGACTTAAAAAAAATAGAATTCCTTATCTTAATTCCTTCAACCCAAAAAACCTAGAATTCATGGATTCAAATCAAACTCAATCCCGTCGCGATTTTCTTGCCAAAGGGGGATCACTCTTGGCAGGTTCATTTTTCGTACACCCCATAGCTGAGGCACTTACAATTTGGGATCGGCCTGGTGAAAAAATGAAATTAGCCTTAATTGGTACTGGAGTGAGAGGTTGCTCTATGTTTGGACGTGACGTAATGAACGTGTACAAAGATCAAGTAGAGTTTGTAGGATTAAGCGATAAGAATGAGGGGAGATTACGGTATGGAAAGGAGTTCATTGGAGTGAATTGCCCACTTTTTGCCGATGCTGATGAAATGCTCGCGAAAGCCAAACCTGATGTATTGATCGTAACCACCATGGATTCCACTCACCATGAGTTCATCATCAAGGGACTAAATGCAGGAATCAATGTGATTTCCGAAAAACCGATGACAACTGACGAATTCAAATGTCAGGCAATATTGGATGCGGAGCGGAAATCCGGGAAGCGTTTAATTGTCACATTCAATTACCGATATTCTCCTCACCGCCAAAAACTTTATGAATTACTCCGTTCAGGGGAGATTGGCACTTTGACATCAGTGGATTTTCATTGGTACCTCAACACATCCCATGGAGCTGATTATTTTAGAAGATGGCATGGCTATAAAGAAAAAGGAGGAACCCTTTTAGTGCATAAAGCGACGCACCATTTTGACTTGCTAAATTGGTGGATTGATTCCGATCCTGAGGAAGTTTTCGCTTATGGAAAGTTGGAGTTTTATGGGAAAAATGGACCTTTCCGAGGCACTACCTGCAGAGGATGTGCTCATGCGAAAAACTGTGATTTTTATTGGGACATCACCAAAAACACCCATTTGATGAAGTTGTATGTGGAAAATGAAAAATATGACGGGTATCACCGAGATGGCTGTGTGTTCCGCGAGGACATCAATATCTATGATAAGATGGCTGTCCAGATTAAATATAAAAATGAAGTTCAGGTAAGTTATTCTTTGACGACCTATTCACCTTATGAAGGGTATCGAATAGCTTTCAATGGAACCGAAGGAAGGCTCGAAGCCTGGATTAAGGAAAGCCAACCTTGGGATGAAAAAGATGAGGATGAAATCCACTTGACCAAGATGTTTGGGGAGCGAGAGGTGATTATCATTCCTCATGGAGGCGGGGGCCATGGGGGAGGTGATACTAGGCTTAAAGACAAGTTATTCAAAGACCCAACTATGGCAGATCCTTATCGACAGTCTGCAGGTAGTAGAGATGGAGCGATGTCAATTTTAGTAGGAATCGCAGCTCGAAATAGCATTGAATCTGGGAAACCGATTAAGGTTCAGGATTTGACCGATATCCCATTGGTAGCAAATGGGAGAGGAGCTTAAAAATTAGGAGAATTGAAAAGGCTGAAATCAAAATTTGATGATTTCAGCCTTTTTTATTTTAAGACTTTTACTCAGGAATCATATTTGACGCTTCCTTGTCGTTCACGGTTGACGGTCAGCTGCAATACATCAGGTCTCGAATAATGCCCGACAGCATCAAAATTTTGACGCTCCTCCAAAACACGATTGAAATCCAAGGTTTCGATCAAGAGTCCTTCTTGGTCTGCGACTGGTTCCAAAATCCATTTTCCATCTGGTCCTGCTATACAACTTCCTCCATTTGCTAAAACATCAGGGCAATTTTTCAGAATCACTTCCAAATGAGGAGTGTCTGCGGGGAAATCACTTTTCCGCATCAAGCTAGAAACAGATATCACAAAAGAGCGACTTTCTTGAGCAATCATGCGAGTGATATTTTCCGTGTTCCGGACTGCTCCTGGCCAAACCGCGACATGCAGGTTTTCTCCCAAACCATACAAGGCAGTTCGTGTCAGTGGCATCCAGTTTTCCCAGCAGTTTAGACCGCCGACTGTAAATTCTTTAAGAGGATGAACTTGAAGTCCATGTCCATCTCCGGGAGCCCAGGTGAGTCGCTCATCGTAAGTGGGTTGAAGCTTTCGATGGATAGATTTGATTTC
>JAHEBE010000285.1 GCA_024642365.1 Algoriphagus sp. | reverse complement strand
GCTGTCAAGCCAAGAATTGGGACAGTAGGATGAAAGGTTTTGATCGCTGCAATCTCCAAATAGGCAGGTCTAAAGTCATAGCCCCATTGTGAGATACAATGCGCTTCATCTACCGCTATGAGATTGACTGGCATTTGCCGAAATCGAGCGATAAAGAGTTCTGATTTCAATCGTTCTGGAGAAACGTATAAAAACTTATAATCTCCATAAATACAATTGTCCAGAATACGATCAATTTCCCGACTACTCATGCCAGAATAAATCGCTGCTGCTTTTACTCCTTTTGCCTTCAAGCCGTCCACCTGATCTTTCATCAGGGCGATTAAAGGACTGACCACCAGACAAATTCCTTCCTTGACTAATCCTGGGATTTGAAAGCAAAGCGATTTTCCACCACCTGTGGGCAAAAGAGCAAGGGTGTCCTTGCCTGACAAAACTGAGGCAATGATATGATCTTGAACCGCTCGAAATTCTGAGTAGCCAAAGACTTCCTGAAGTATCGATTTAGCCCGATCAATCATTTACCAAACTGGTTTTGATTTGGCTAAAAATGCGGCAATTCCTTGTTTGCAGTCTTCATGTGCACGCGCTTTCGCGTTGACTTCAGCGGCATGGTTCAACGCTTTTTCTCTGCTTTCCTGAGTTAAATTCCGAAGAAGCAATTTTGTCTCGCTCATGGAAAAACTTGAATTTTTGAGGATGAGATTTTGAGCAAAATCATTTACCCTTTTTTCCAATTCATCAGCAGAAATCACCTCGGTGATTAAGCCTAGTTCTGCGGCCTTCGAAGAAGTAATCAATTCGCCCGAAAGCAATAATTCCTGAGTTTTTGCCCCACCAATTTGCTCTAGGAGAAATACTGAAACCAATGCAGGTACGAATCCAATTGCCACTTCGGTGTATCCAAACAAAGCCGAAGGTGCTGAAAAAGCAAAATCACAAACTGTCACCAAACCACAACCTCCAGCCAAAGCATGCCCTTGAACTTCTGCAATCACCACTTTTGGGAAGTCATAAATCAGCGAAAATAAGGCTTTCAAATTATGACTATCCGCGAGATTTTCTTCAAAGGTATAGGCTTGCATTTCCTGCAAGTAGGCCAAATCTGCTCCTGCACAGAATGCTTTCCCCCTTGCTTTAAGCACGATCACTTTGACTTGGTCATCCTGGCGCATTTCTTCAAATGCTTCCTTTAATCCAGAAATAAGAGTAGGACTTAGCGCATTTCGCTTTTCCGGATTATTCAGTGTGATATAACCGATTCGATCTGCAATTTCTGTAAGCACCATACCTTTCATAGGGTTTTCGAGTTTTTCATCAAGTTAGGTTCAGAAAAAGGCATTGCCAAAAAGGAGGCTAGAAAAGTATCCGAAAAGCAGTTTCTCCTAAGCTCAGCGTCTCTTCGCCTTTAATTTTGACCCATTTCCCCCCAACCCATTTTTCAGTTACCCTGGGGATTTTATCCTCAAAAGTAATTTCGGAAGTTTCATGATTTAAAATCACAGGAGCAGGAAAAAGGCGAACCGAATTTGGTTGTATTGGGATTCCTATCAAAGAATTGGGGATTTGTGGCGAATGGGTTGCAATCCGATTTGGGTCAACCAAATAAGTTAACTCTTCTGGTTCAAGCCCTGGATTCCAGGAAAAAAGTTGATTTTCAACTCGATAATCAAAAGCTTGCCCGTTTTTACCTTGGTAGATTATCAAAGAAGAAGAATTACCAAACAACTCTTTTGACAGAGTCAAGCATGCCCATACGAAACTGAGCGAATAAAAAAGATAGATCAATTTTTTCTTGTTGCCCATTTCCCAGGATGCCCAAATCAAAAGCACTATCCAGAAAAAAATCATTCCGAACCAATCCATTGTCAACCGATCGAGCTTACCAAAAGGAAGGAGCGAAATCCAAGAAATGATTTGATTCTGAATCCAAATTAATTTACTCAAGACATATCCCAACATATCGCCTAAAAGCGGAACCCAACCTAAGATTAGCAATGGAACGCCTACCTGCATGATCAAAAAAGCTAATGGAATTATCAAAAGATTTCCTACTAAAAAGTAGGTCGGAAATAAGTGGAAGTAAAATATTGAAAGCGGAAAAGTGGCTAACTGAGCAGCAAGACTAACTGCTGTAAGTTGCCAAAAATATTCTAGGATCTGATTCGTAGGAAGCCACCAGCGGAGAATTAGCGGTTGAATTAATACAATTCCCGCCACTGCCAAATAAGAAAGTTGGAATCCAACATCGTACAAAACGTTTGGGTCGACCACCAACATCAGCATCGCAGAAAATGCCAAAATATTGAAAACTGATGGCTTTCGGTCCCGCATTTGCCCCATAGACAACAAGCTAAACATGGTCGCCGCTCTGACCACCGAAGGAGACATCCCGGTAAGCAAGGCATAAATCCAAATTAAAAGAACCACCAAAATCAAATAGCGCTGGCTCCACTTTTTTGGGAGCTTTAGCGGCTTCATTAATCCTAGCAACAAGGCATAAATGATCCCTACATGCAAACCTGAAACAGCCAAAATATGCATTACTCCTGCCTGCACATACCCATCTCTTAAGTCTCGATCGAGACTTTGCTTTTGTCCCAATAGTATCGCCAATGCAATTTGCTGAGAGGCTACATCAGGGATTTTGTCCTCAATTAATTTCACTAACCTATTCCTGAATCGGATCAAAATGAAGTCATTCGAAAGTTTTGGAAAGGAATCCAAAAGCATAAAATCGCTTCCAATGAACTGCCGATATTGAATCCCTCTGCGAGCGAGGTAATTTCGATAATCGAATTCAGCTGGATTTTTTGGCGCTGCGATTTGATCTGGTGACTTTTGAACTAGCAATATTTGCCCTGGAATTAGTGGTTCAATTGCTTGGTGGTAAATTAGCACAGTCGCAGTTTCTTGCTCCCATATCTGTCCTCTTTTGACTGCTTTCAGTTTGAGTAGATTCTCAAAGGAATTTGGTTTTTCAGCGTCATAGGATTGAACCTCTCCAATGTAAGCGTCAAAGGATTCAGAAATGTTTGAATTGGAATCTTGCATTTTAGCTTGATTCGCAAGAAAAACTCCCAAAAAGAAGATGGACAAATAGCCAAAACTTGAAAGTATGACCAACCTAGTTCTTGATTTTGCCAGATTCAATAAAATCAGATAGCCAAGAAACAAAACACTAAGGACTATTGCAGATAGCTCAAAGGCTAGAAAACTACTGTTCTGAGCAAGAAGAATCCCTCCAATAAAAATCGGCAGATACTTTAAAAAAGGATAGTCAGAAAAACGCATGCCTGAAAAAATTAAAACCTTAATTTACAGGTTTTAAAGCATAAAAAAAGCCTCCATCTGGAGGCTTTAAAATTTAACTGGTTACAATTAAAATCTTAATCCAAGGCTGAAGCCGCCATTGACTTCGACCGCAGCAAATCGATCAGAAACCTCACTGCTGAATCCACGCGCAACGCTAGCATACGGACCAAATGCAAAATTTGAAAACTCCCATTTGTAGCCTGCTCCAGCACCTAATATGAAGGCATTCATATTTGTAGTCACCAAATCACCATCAATCGATTCTTCAAATTCTCCAAAGCGAAGTTTTGCAAGTGGATAAACATAAAAGCGAGCATCTTCATTATTTCCAAAATAGAAATTCATAGATGCTTGAACTGAATTCGTTTTATAATTTTTGTCTTTTGCCTGAGAATTGAACCCAAAACGGTCATTAATATGCACTTGAAGATCCAGGGAGTGGTTTTCACTTATGAATTTTTCATAACCAACTTCGATGGATGCAAGAAGGATCAAGTTCAAAAAATTGACTTTTACTTCATTTGAAAATTCACTTGAGTTTTTACTACTGCTGGAGATTACGTCTTGCGCAAATCCAAAATTTGAAAGAGCCAAAACAAGCGTGAGGGATAGAATAATTTTTTTCATAATAATATTGGTTAGTTCTTCATTAGCATCTAATTCAGTTCCATCTTGTAATGCAAGATATTACATTCCTCAAAGATACCTCCAACTTTTTGGAATCCGAATTTTTCATATAGCGAGACCGCCTCTAGTTGTGCATTTAGGTACTTTATTCTGGGTTGATTTTGAGTGTGTAAACGAATATCCTCCAATACATATTTTACTAAGGCTTGGCCTAGCCCTTTCCCCCGAAATTCTTTAAGCACTGCAAATCTTTCTAATTTGATTCCAT
>JAHEBE010000033.1 GCA_024642365.1 Algoriphagus sp. | reverse complement strand
GTGGGTGCATGGTGGGCTAGAAGAAGGCAGATTCCTCATATTTGGCACATTCATGAGATTCTTTTGGGACCATCACCACTGGTAGGGATGTTGGCTAAAATGCTTGACTCGACTACCGCTGAACCGATTGTTGTTTCAAAAGCTGTTAGAGACCATTGGAAAAACAAACTGTCCAAAGCTAGACCTGAAGTGATATACAATGGGATCCCATACGATTCCTATTTGGAAGAAGTTCCGGATGCCAAAACAAAGTTGGGCCTTGAAAAGGACAAAATCGTGATTACAATGATTGGCAGAATCAACCCCGGTAAGGGTCAACTTTTCTTTCTGGAATTGGCAGAAAAACTTATTCCCCAATTTCCTTCTTTACATTTTATTTTGGTTGGAGATCCTTTCCCTGGATATGAAGGGATTGAAGAAGAAATAGTGAAAAAGGCAGCCGAGATCCCTTTGAGCAATGCGGTTAGCTACTTGGGATTCAGAGCCGATATTCCTGAAATCCTTGCTGCTACAGATATATTTGTGCTTCCTTCGATCCTTCCTGATTCCTTTCCGACTGTTATTTTAGAGGCAATGGCAGCTGGTAAACCGGTTGTGGCCACCAAGTCGGGCGGCGCTTCGGAATTAGTTTTGGATGGGGAAACTGGATTCTTAATTCCAATTTCTGATGTTGAACAAGGAGTGAAAAGCCTTGAAAAATTGATTGAATCAGAAGGAATGCGAATAAAAATGGGTTTGGCGGGGAGGAAGCGTGTGGTGGAAGAATTTAGCTTAAAGGCTTTCGAAGAAAAAATCAAAAATCACCTATGGCGACAGATAAAAGGCAGTTAAAAGTCGCCATTATGGGAGCCAAAGGCTACCCTTATGTCTATGGTGGCTATGACACGATGATCAAGGAACTTGGAGAGCGCTTGGTAGCTCGAGGGGTAAAAGTCAGGGTCTATAATCATCGTGCACTTTTTAAAGAAAAACCCCACTATGTGAATGGAATCGAATGCATTTATACGCCAGCTATTGAACGGAAAAGCCTGACTCAACTGACTCATACTTTTTTCTCCATGATTCATGCTTGCTTTTCTAAGGTCGATGTGATTTTGGTAGTGAATAGTGGAAATGGCCCATTTGGGTTGATTTCAAAGCTTTTCGGAAAACCAACCGCAATCAATGTGGATGGATTGGAATGGCTTCGCCCAAAGTGGCAAGGTGCAGGATCTACCTACTTTTTATGGGCTTCAAGAATGGCGACAAAGTTTTTTGATCAAATCATAAATGACTCTGAGGAGATGCGAAGGGTTTACTTAGAGCTTTTTCAGACAGATTCAAAAGTCATTGCTTATGGAGCAAACCCTAAGGAAAGTGTTGCAGAAGATCCTATTAAAAAATGGGGTTTAATGAAGCAAGAGTATTTTTTGATTGTAGGACGGCTTGTACCAGACAACAACGCGGATTTAATAATTGAAGGATTCTTGAAATCAGAATCAAAGCGAAAACTTGTCATCGTAGGAGATGTGCCCTTCGAAGACAAATGGGCCTCAGCGCTCAAAAACCAAGATGATCCCCGCCTGTTATTTACTGGCTATGTTACTGACCCATTTGAATTGGCTGCGCTCTACTCCCATTGCTATGCCTATTTCCACGGGCATGAATTTGGTGGGACAAATCCCGCCATGTTGAAAGCTTTAGGCTATGGATGTGCTATTTTAGCTTTGGATACCCCATTTAACCAAGAGATGCTTCAGCAGGGGAAGCATGGCTGGTATTTTTCTAAGGATGTGCCGGCAGTTAAAGAATTGGTCGCTGAAGCCGAATCCAATCCAGAGAAAATGGAATATTTTCGTGCCTCAGCACGAAGTGGACTGACGCAAAAATACAATTGGGACCATGTCACGGATCAATATTTGGAGGTGTTTGAAAGCTTAGTTAAAAAATAAGATTCACCTAAAAGAAAGTTTATAGTTTCTTGAATCATCAAAGGACTTAAATGATTAACTTTTTCAGTCAAGTCAAGTTTAAATGATAGGTTGGATGGAACTTTCAAGCCTATTTTCCACTTAGAAACACAAAGATTTAACCTAAATTTTATTCATATGATCAGAAAAGCAACCGCAGTCTGGAACGGAACAGGTAAAGAAGGAAAAGGTCACCTGACTACTGCAAGCACCGCACTAAACAAAACTCAATATTCTTTTAGCACTCGATTCGAAGATGGTGTGGGTACCAATCCAGAGGAATTAGTCGCTGCAGCGCATTCGGGCTGCTTTGCCATGAAGTTGAGTTTTAACCTAAGTGCAGAGGGGTTAAATCCTGAAGAGCTTGAGGTGACATCCAACATAACTTTTGAAGAGGGAACCCTTAAGAAATCACACTTGGTTTTGAAGGCAAAAGTGGCTGGAGTTTCAGAAGAAAAATTTGCTGAATTGGTCAAAGACGCCGAGAAAAATTGCCCGATCTCAAGAGCATTAAACATGGAAATAAGCGTTGAATACACGCTGAATTCCTAATCTGGGATAGCACATAAAAAAAGCAGGTTGAGAAACCTGCTTTTTTTATGCCCAACGAAACTTTCGCCAGTTCTCCTGCCTTGCTGGATTCAAAAAGGTCCAAGCGATAAATCTGCTTTGCTTATTCCCCTGTGCCATTTCAATTATTTTTCGATCAGCAACTCGTGCTTTTTTCAAAGCTAAAATAAGTTCTTTCAAATGTTCTTCTTTGGAAACGATGGCAGTGAACCAAAAGCAGTTGTATTTAAAAACAATACTTTCTTGAATCATTTTTTTGATAAAAGCCAATTCTCCTCCTTCACACCAAAGTTCATTGTTTTGCCCACCAAAATTTAGGGTAAGTTTTTTTCCAACTTTACCTTGAAGGTTTTTCACCTTTCTAGTACTCGCGGCTGCGGCTGCGGCAGCAGATTCATGAAAAGGAGGGTTGCAACAAACGAGGTCAAAAACATCATCCGATTTGATGATGCCCTCGAGGATCGCTTTTGGATTTTCTTGAATCCTTAAAGTAATGGCTCCGCGAAATTGAGGATTTGAATAGAGGTTTTTTTGAGCGGCATCCAATGCTTTGGGATCAATTTCTGATCCGACGAAACCCCAGTTATAGATTGAATTTCCAAGTAAAGGGTAGATGCAATTTGCTCCTGTACCTATATCCAACACTTTGATTTGCTCCCCAGCAGGTAGTTTTCCTTGATTACTTTGAGAGATTAAATCAGCCAAATAATGCAGGTAATCCGCTCTTCCAGGTATTGGTGGACAGAGGTATCCATTTGGGATATCCCAAGACTGAATTCCATAATGAAGGAGGAGTAGGGCTTTATTTAGAAGTTTGACTGCAGTCGGATCGGCAAAATCAATAGTCTGGTTTCCATACTCATTTTGAAAAATGGAATTACCCAATTCAGGCAATACTTCCTTCAGTTTGTCAAGATCATAGCGACCCTGGTGAATATTTCTTGCATGTAGGCCTGTTGGCTTTTTCATAGAGAAAGGAATGCCTAGTTCAACTCGATTTGGGAGATTTCTAATCGGAAAGATTCAGGCTTTTTATTTCCGATTAGAAATGCAAGTTCGCTGATTTGATCCGAATTGAAATTAGGAATTGCTAATTTTCTGCCTCGAAAAGCTGGATACATGGTCGAAAGTGGGATTATGACTTCTTGCCATGTACCAGTAGTTTTAAATTCTGAAATGTAAGAATGACGATCGGAGGAGCTCGATTTTATTCGAAATTGATAGGTCTTTCCATCGCCTTTCAGGCGAATTTTTATTCCAGTAGCGGCTCCTACATTCGCTCGTAGCGCATGTCTTACTGAAGAAAATCCCCCATTATTTTCTAAGGAAACTTTTCCCCAAAAAACACCAAAACCTTTAGGGTCTATCTGGAAATTACCGTTTGACCTTCCGCCCATCACACCATCGTCAACAATCTGCCAAGCGGATGATGAAGTATTCTGGCTGAAATCAAAAAGCATGGTGGAGAAAATTAGGAATGAGGATAGAAGGATGGCTTTCACAATTTTAAAAGCCTGATTTCGCTGATTTGTTTTGAAGTAGAATAATTTCCTTGATTAATTAGCTTCAAAGATCAATTTCATTGTAATCGATGCGGTTTTATTTTTGTCTGCTGTGTTAAAAGTTCCGCCCCAAGAATAATCTTCCCCTGAGTTCTGTCCTGTAATTTGGAAAATCCCCATGTTGGCTGAAATTAAGTCGCCGAGGCTCCCTTTTGAGTTTTCAGCAATCCGCTCCGCTCGGATGGTGGCATCTTCAGTAGCCTTAGCAATCATCTCAAGCTTTAAAGATTCCAGTTCCGTGTAATAATACCGCGGATTTTGAGAGTAGAATGTGATTCCTTGGTTGAGTAATTCGGTGATTTCACGCGAGATTTTCTCCACCTTTTCCACTTCTTTTGACTCGACCTTCAAGGATTGATTGAGTTGGTAGCCAATAAATGTCTGGCCTAAATAATTTCCATCCTTGGAATAGTTTTGTTGGTATTGGGGATTGGTGCTGACCGCATTGAAAATCAATTGACTTTCAGGGATGCCTTTAGACTTTAAATAGTCTGTCACTGCATTTTTATCTCGCTCCAAATCCGCATAGGCTGTTTTAAGGTCTTTACTTTCTCGACTAAAGTTACCTTCCCACACAATCAAGTCTGAGGTAAAATTGCTTTCGCCTAATCCGGTTACATTGATGGTCCCCTGAGGTCGATTTCGATTAATCACCGAATTGCCTAAAATAAATGCTGCAATCACGATGGCAAGGGCGAAGAGAATGGCGGAGATGTTCTTTTTCATAATTAAAAATTATCAAAGTTTGGTATGAGATTCAATTGATAACTAACAAAAAACCCGCCGAAAAGCGGGTTTTTAAGAGTCTTTAACCAAACAATTTTTAAAGTACGCGTTGCTTTAGCTCTTGGTTTTTTGGGCTTTCTAAGTTGATCAAATACCCATTGATCACGGCAAATTTTAGCACTCCGTCTTTTGAAAGGAAGAAGTTTGGAGTGGATCCTGTCATCCAAGCAGAAGAGATTTTTGTATTCGGCGAAAGGACATTGATCGGTAGTTGATGCAACGTGTTTTTAGCCGTATTTTTTACTTTCACGGCCATGTAACCTTCCTTCAATAAATCCATGGCTTTTGTAGCATTGATTTGATCAATAGACTCAAAAGTACTTTCGTAAACTTTTCCAGGAGTATAATTCAAGCCAGTGGCATCCAGTGTTTCCATTCCAAAATAAACCTGCATATCACCCAGATCTTCCACTGTTGAAGCCATGTAATAACTTGCTCCACTAGTAACATCTCGTCGACGAATGGCTAGATCTATCGGATATGATTTACCTGCAACTGGTATTGATACTTCATTTAAAAGTAAATCGACTAATTGAAGATCGTTGTCTCCGATAGCAAAATATTGCTCGGTGGTATACTGCTCGTATCCTTTAGTCGCAATCTGCTGAAGTGCGTTGAGGATGATCATGAAATTTATCTTTCGGATATATTGCTTTTCAGGATCATTGGTATAACCTCCTGATTCAATCAAAATGGTACTTGTTCCCCATTTTTGAATATTATCCCCAAAAGCTCTCGGCTCAAACTCATCATCATATTTACCTACCTGACCTGGGATTAGTTGTTGAAGTACCTCATTCATTCCGGCAATGGTTTGCATGGCTCTCTTTCGTACGTCATTGATTTCGGTAGCCTCGTTGTAAGCCGGTGCCAAAACGGATATGGTGGCCTGCTTTGGTGTGTTATGCACATTGTAATAGATCTGCTGGTCGTGCAGGTTAAAACCAAATTCCGGCTCAAAGTTGTCTCTTGCATTTTTTAAGATTTGAGCTTCCGGAGAGATTTGTGAGATAGCATCCCGATTCAGATCAATATCAAGCGCATTTCTTCGCTTGAATGCTTCGGCCCCATCAGGATTGATCATGGGAATGAATTTGATCGAAAGCTCATTTTTTAATAAGGCGCGAATCGGGTCATATTCATCTCCACTTGCTTTTAAGAAATTGAACAAGTCAAATAAAGACATGGTGGCTGTACTTTCATTCCCATGCATCTGAGACCAAAGCATTACTTTGGTTTTTCCATTTCCCCAATCCAAAGAGGTAACACTTCTTCCTTCTATGGATTCACCCAGCTTTTCAAGCTGAAACGAATCTCCATGCTTGCTGATCAAAGGCTGAAGGTCAGCATGCTTGAATCGTCTATTGGTTATGGCAGTCTCTAAAAAGTGTTCTTGTGCAGCTTCAAGTTTAGGAATGGAGAGGGGTTCGAAACTTTGTGAAGATGCCGTTTTACAACTAAAAATTAGAAGTAAAACCATTGAAAAAATGGATAAATAGGTTTTTGGGCTTGCTTTCATAAATCTTTATTTATTCAATAATTTATCTGTAAATCTAGCCATCTTAGAACAAAAAATCTCTTTATTTTGCCCCAAATTCAATCTTCATGGCTGTCAAATTATCCTATTTCGTTAAGGACCTTCCCCTTAAGCACACGTTTACCATTGCCCATCAAAGTCGCGATGTCCAGGATACCTTGATTGTAAAATTGGAGGATTCAAATTTTTATGGTCTGGGGGAATCGACCACAAATCCGTTCTACGGAATGACAATCACAAACATGGTGGATTGTCTGGAAAGGATCAGGCCATTAGTGGAAAATGGAACATGGGAAACGCCCGAAGAACTTTGGGAACTTGGTAAGGAGGTTTTTAAAGACAACCCTTTTGCACAATGCGCCTTGGATTTGGCTGCATGGGATCTCTATGCCAAGCGTCAGGGAAAAAAATTATATGAGCTTCTCGGGCTTGATCCGAGGCAAATCCCGCTAACCAACTTCACGATTGGAATCGATACCATCGAAAAAATGGTCGCCAAAATGAAAGAGGTGGATTGGCCTATTTATAAAATCAAGCTTGGTACCCAAAACGATTTGGCAATTATAAAAGAGCTACGAAAACATACCAATGCTGTTTTTAGAATTGATGCAAATTGTGCTTGGACAGCGGATCAGGCAATTGCATATTCTAAAGAACTTTTAGAGCTCGGGGTAGAGTTTATGGAACAGCCTTTAGGAAAAGATGATTTGGAAGGCATGAAACGAGTTTTTTCCGAGAGTAAACTTCCCGTGATGGCCGATGAAAGCTGTATCGTAGAAGCGGATGTCAAAAAATGTCACGGACTTTTCCATGCAATCAATGTCAAACTTGTAAAAGCTGGAGGTATTACTCCGGGACTTCGAATGCTAAAAGAAGCAAAATCGTTAGGGATGAAGACCATGGTTGGTTGCATGACAGAATCCTCTGTTGGGATTACAGCGATTGCACATATTGCTCCATTATTGGATTATGTGGATATGGATGGGGCGATGCTTTTATCACATGATCCTGCAACAGGCGTAATAATTACTCCGGAGGAAATAATTTTTCCTGCTGGAAATGGGATTGGCGCCGAGCTTATTGATTGAATTGAAATTTCAGACAACAAAAAAGGCGGTTGAAAAACCGCCTTTTTTTATTCTTCACTGACAATCAATTTGAACCCTTCCCCATGAACGGTGATGATCTGGACTTTTGGATCGTCCTTGAGTAGTTTTCGAATTTTACTTAGATAGACATCCATACTCCGTGCATTGAAATAGCTGTCGTCACCCCAGATTTGTTTTAAAGCATGGCTACGGTTCACGAGCTTGTTCATTTCTGAGGCTAAAATTCTGATCAGCTCATTCTCCTTGGAAGTCAGCTTATGTTTCCCTTTTGGGCCTTCGAGAATTTGCTCATCGTAATGCAAAATGAGATCTCCAAAGTTGTAGACTTTCAAAGGAGCTACTTCATCTGACTTCAAGGTTCTTCTTAAAATCGCATTCACACGAAGAAGCAATTCCTCCATACTGAATGGTTTGGTGATGTAATCGTCTGCCCCTATTTTAAGTCCTTCGATAATATCCTCCTTTTGATTTTTTGCCGTCAAAAACAAAATCGGAAGATCATCCTGAACCTTCTTGATTTCTTTTGCCAGCGTAAAACCATCCTTCTTGGGCATCATGATGTCCAAAAGGCATAGATCGAATTTCCCTTTTTTGAATTTGTTCCAGCCTTCCTCACCATCTCGGCAAAGCGTTGGTTCGTAGCCTTTCATTTCTAAATATTCCTTTAGGATATCCCCTAAATTCGGATCGTCTTCGACGACTAATAGTTTGACTTTACTCATTGTTTTTTTGGTAAGGTAATGGTAAATGTACTTCCTTTTCCAGGCTCACTGGTGACAGCAATACTTCCTTTATGGGCTTCTAGCATTGTTTTCACATAGGATAACCCAAGCCCAAAGCCTTTGACATCGTGAATATTTCCAGTCGGAACTCGATAAAATTTATCGAAGATTTTTCGCTGGGAATCTTTACTCATGCCTATGCCGTGATCTTTTATTTTTATGGTAAACTGATCCGTTTGATCAGATGCAATGATTTCAATTTTTGGTTCTTCGGGCGAATACTTATTTGCATTATCCAATAGGTTGTTGAAGATATGTGTCAAATGAAACGCATCTCCCTCTATTGCTGGATTGATTAAGTTATTCTCAAATTTGATTTCTCCCCCTCGTTTTTCAATCAAAAGTCCAAAATGATCTACCGTTGTCTCAAGAATTTCAGATAGGTTTAAGTTTTCCAGCTTGAGGTTGAAATCCTTTTTATCCAACGCAGCAGCCTGAAGAACGTTTTCCACTTGGGACACTAAACGTTTATTTTCATCCTTTATGATGCCTAGATAACGCTTCCGAAACTTGTCTTGGGCTGATAACTCGGGATCTTGAAGCGCTTCTACCGCTAGACTTACCGTTGCCAAAGGAGTCTTAAACTCATGAGTCATGTTATTGATGAAGTCATTTTTTATATCGGAAAGTGCCTTCTGACGAATAATAACCTTGATGGCATAGATGAAACAGAAAATAATGACGCCAATAAAAATTAAAGAGCTGGAAATTGGAAGCCAAACTTGCCGGGCGACATAGCTGCCCTTTTCAGGAAAATAGATGTAGAGGTAATTATTTTTCCCCATGATATCATTAGGGAAAAGCTTGGCTTGAATTCCTCGTTGCACCAAAATAAATTGTTGCTCCACTTGACCGATCGGGACAAAAAGTCCGTCATCTTTCAAAAGGCCTAGTTCAAAGCCTTCAGAAATCCCTTGCTCCAATAAATGCCTCCGTACAATTTTTCTTACTTCGGCCGTATCTAATCGGTCCAAAATTGCTTTCTGGCCTGCTATGATCTCGTCAAACGTTTGATTTGCGAGGTCGATTTTTAAGTTTGCTTTACGGATTTTATCTAAAGCATCCTCCGAAAGATTAATATCTGTAATTACCTGAGAAAAAGAGGATGCTCTTGAATTTCGCTGGTCGCGTTGCACTTTTTCAATCTCATTTAAATATTGGAATTGGCGCTCTTTTTCCTGAAGGAGAATTTCCATTTCATCTGGAGTGAAAAGTTTGGATGCCTGTTCCGGGGTCATATAGGCAAAAAATTGCTCCAATTCTTCGAGTATATTAATATTTACGCCTTGGGCCTCAAGAATCCTCCGAAAGGTGGAGCTTACCTCTGGTGCTGTTCCTTTAAAGATTGTGTCCACTAATGAGGGTCGTCTTCGATAAGTTGGGCGAGAGCTAATTTGGTATTCAATGGGTTCAATTTTTTGAAAAATTGATTGCTGAAAAACAGAATCCTGCATCAGCGTAGAAAGGATAGAGTTTCTAGTTTGTACTTTCTCTAATTCATCTACTGTGGTGGATAAAGCTTGAAGGACGTTTTGATCAAATCGTTCTCGATTAATGCTAATTGCATTAGTCACCCAATAGTATTGGAAGCCGATCAAACCGAAGCTTGAAAGCGACATTAGGACTATGATAAGGGTGATCGAACGTTTTGACATCGAGCAAATTTAAATTTATAAAAGGGCTCAACCCTTAGCTTAACAATTTTTAACTGGCAAAAGTCTACCAATCAAGGGCTCATGATAGTAGGATAACCAGAAAATACCGTTCTTTCAGCAGGTTTATTAATTACATTTAAATTTTTAAAAAAGGGGGTTCGTACCTCCTTTTTTTTTGAATTAGCTATCTTTGCGGGCAAATCTCAAACCATGCCTGAAGCTACTAAACCTAGTCAAATTCAAGGATTAAGCCTTGAAGCCATAGCACAAGAATTTGGAACTCCATTATATGTCTATGATGGAAATAAAATAACAAGCCAAATTCAAGCTTTACAAACAGCCTTTGCAGGAGTAAATCTTAAAATCAAATATGCTACAAAAGCACTTTCGAATATTTCGGTTTTAAAGCTTGTCAAATCAGCAGGTGCTGGTGTGGATGCTGTTTCGATAGAGGAAGTTCGATTGGGTCTTCTGGCTGGTTTTCAGCCAAATGAAATCATGTATACTCCAAACTGCGTGAGTTTTGAAGAGGTTCAAGAAGCAGTGAACCTTGGGGTAATGATCAACTTAGACAATCTCCCGATATTGGCTCAATTCGGTCAGGAATATGGAAATCAAATCCCAGTTTGTATCCGGATCAACCCACATATTATGGCTGGGGGAAATGCAAAAATCTCTGTAGGTCATATCCACAGTAAGTTTGGGATTTCTATTCATCAGCTAGACGATATTTTGAAAGTTGTTTCTGACTATGGAATGCTAATCACTGGTCTGCACGTCCATACGGGGTCGGATATTTTAGATGCAGAGGTTTTCTTAAAAGGAGGCAATGTCTTATTTGAAGCAGCTATGAAGTTCCCCGACTTGAAGTTTTTGGACTTTGGTGGCGGATTTAAAGTTGGATATAAGCCTGGCGATGTGACTACTGATGTGTTTCAGGTAGGAAGTAAAGTCACTGAAGCTTTTCAAGAGTTTTGTAAAAGCTATGGTAGAAATTTAGAGCTATGGTTGGAGCCGGGGAAATTCCTAGTGAGTGAGTCTGGCTATTTGATTGTGAAAACAAATGTGGTGAAACAAACTCCTCAGCTCACTTTTGTTGGCGTTGATTCTGGACTTAATCATTTGATTCGCCCTATGCTTTATGATGCCTATCATGAAGTTTATAATTTAAGTAATATAGAAGGCAATCCTAAGTCCTATAATGTCGTTGGGTATATCTGTGAGACAGATACTTTGGCAGCAGACCGAATGTTATCGGAGGTGAATTCTGGGGATTTGATTGTTTTCAAAAACGCGGGGGCTTATGGATTCAGTATGGCTTCAAATTACAATTCAAGACTTCGCCCAGCCGAAGTTCTTGTTTTCAAGAATCAAGCAAAATTGATCCGAAAGCGGGAAGATTTTGATGATTTGGTTCGAAATCAAGTTGTATTGGACATTTAAGAATAAGAAATTACTCTTTCAAAATCCTTTGGTACTATTATTGATTCTAGGGCTACAGCCTAAAAGTGTGAAAGGATCAAACTTTCCATTGATAGCAGGATTGAAGCGAATTTGATTTTCCCCGATCATAAGCCCTAGTAGTTTCAAAATCCACATGAATAGATTCAATTTTCTGATTCCAAGCTCATTATGAGTAATTTTGTAGTCAGAGAAGGAGCATTAGTATATGTTGAGGAAGTTATTAGGCAGTTTTTTTATAGCTCTTATTGTGCTTTTTGGCGCAATGCAAGACTCCTATGGCCAAGATGTACAATACTCTCAGTTTTATGCTTCTCCACTTTATTTGAATCCAGCCCTGACAGGTGCGAGTGAACTAACTCGAGTTGGAGTTAATTATAGGAATCAATGGCCTGGGTTGGATCAAAATTTTAACTCTTATTCTGCCTACATTGACCATTACCTATTTGACTACAATAGTGGAATCGGATTGCTTTTTAATGGGAGTCAAGAATCCCTGGCCAACCTCTCAACCAATGAAATAGGGCTTTCGTATGCCTATCGCCTTAAGCTTGGAGAGGACACTTATTTTAGAGTAGGCGGTATGGCCAGTTACATGCAGCGAGATGCTTTTTTCTCTGATTTGGTTTTCGGAACACAGATCGATATCATCAATGGTACGATAGGTGGAATCACGGATGAATTAAATGGGATTCCAATCGATAGTCGATACAGCTTTTTTGATTATAGTCTTGGCGGAATGTTCTATTCAAAAAAGGTTTGGCTTGGTGTATCAGCTCATCATATTTCTGAGCCAAATATTTCATTTGTTGAGGGTCAGATTTCAAAACTTCCGATGAAACTATCAGCACAAGGAGGGATTCGATTTGACTTGCAAGGTGGGCGAAGAAATTACTTCACCCATGCTTATGCGGAGCGTTCCATTTCCTTTGCATTTAATTACAAACAGCAAGATCCTTTTAACCAGCTTGATGTTGGTGCGCAGTTATTTTTGGACCCCTTAGTTTTGGGACTTTGGTACAGAGGATTACCTTCTAAAAATGGCCTTCCTAATAATGAATCAGTGATCGGATTGATTGGTGTTTCACTAGAAAATGGGATGGATATTGGATACTCCTATGATGTAACGATGTCAAAACTTGGGCTTAGAAATTCAGGTGGTGCGCATGAAGTTTCCATCACTTATTCCTTTTTATGGGGAGATCCTAAACGTCGAAATATGAGAGCTAGGACAATTCCTTGCTTCAAATATTGATCGAATAGCCTTCGTTTTGCAGATTTTGCAAAAAAATTATCCAATTATTTAAAAATAATTTAACGCCTGAATTTTCAGGCGTTTTGCTTTTTGTAACTAAAAAAAAGTTGCACCTCCCCATCTTTTTGGTCTATATGACTTTTCATGGAAAAGTTAGATTTTTTAAAGAGTATTTCATTTTCAAAGCTCCCCTCGGATTTCTTGGTAAATAGAACTTTTCTATACTTATTAATCAAAATAAGCATTTTTAAAGAATATCATTTTGTTGTATATGACTTACATAAAATATTATTCTTAAAAATGAAATACAGAAAAAGACATTTATAAGGCAGATTTTGAAATCTGAAAACAAGTACTAGTTGAAAAACAGAAAAAAACGGTGAAAAAAGGTCTTGGACAATATTGCATTTTGATTTTCATGCTTCTGATAAGCATGAATCAGTATGCTTTTGCCCAATTTTCTTTTGAGATTCCAAATCGGCTTGCTGAAAACTTAAGGACCTTTTCTCTTGAGCCAATTTCAGTGAAGGTCTCTGGAAAACTAGCGCTTTGTTCGCACACAGAAAAAGGTTCAATTCTTTTGGATGTGACAGGGGGTAAGGCACCTTACACGTTTAAATGGAATACCTTAGAAACAACGAAAGATCGCACGAATCTATATGCCGGTACTTATACTGTTGACATCACGGATTCTGAGGGTAGAAAGCATACTGAAAGAATCGTAGTTCAACCACCATTTCCATTAATTCTTAACCCAATAACTACAAAAGATGCGACCTGTGGCTCTTCACCGGATGGCTATGCTAAAATAGGAGTGAAGATCGGAAGAGGAGAGCCCTATAGAAATACCTGGAGTAACGGTTTAGTGGATGTTTGGGAAACAAATAATTTGGCTCCTGGCACCTATTCTGTCACTGTATCAGATATGTTTAATTGTGATGTGACTGTTTCCTTTGAGATCAA
Source organism: Algoriphagus sp. (assembly GCA_024642365.1). Lineage (GTDB taxonomy): Bacteria > Bacteroidota > Bacteroidia > Cytophagales > Cyclobacteriaceae > Algoriphagus. The sequence continues at coordinate 2,326 of JAHEBE010000033.1, read as the reverse complement.
GAGTTCTTCTGCAGGAATTCAAGTTTCAGATCAAATCCAAACTCCTTCTTGCTCAGGTCAGGCTGATGGAAAAATTTCACTTACGGTCTCAGGCGGAATTGCTCCTTATACTTATAAGTGGAATAACGGCTCAATATTAAAGGACCTTAGTAACCTCACTTCTGGTGACTACCAGGTTCAAATCACAGACCAGAAAGGCTGCACTTTCCAGAAAAGTTTCAAGCTTGAAGCGCCAGTATCCATGAGCATTTCCAACTCTAAAATAGACGCTTCATGTGCAGGCAATGCTGATGGATCAATTGCTATCTCAGTAGCTGGAGGTAGAGCACCATTTACATATTCTTGGAGCAATGGAGCTGTGACCAAGGATATTTCTAATCTAGTAGCAGGCACTTATTCGGTAAAAGTAATAGATGCTTCAGGTTGCTTTGTAGAAAAGCAAATTCAAGTCTCTTCCAGATCGAGCTTAGGTATTAGCGTTGTTGAGCTGACAAATCCTTCTTGCGCAGGTAAGGCTGATGGAAAAATCAAACTCGGTGTTTCAGGTGCATATGGCAATTACACCGTTTCTTGGTCTGATGGAGTAGCAGACAATCTAACACGATCTAGCCTTAAGGCAGGAACTTATGAGGTGATCGTGAAAGACGAAAGTGGATGCGGTGTTACGAAAACTGTTCAAATAACTGAGCCTGGGACTTTGAATGCTCGAATTGAGTCCATGCTAGATGTGAATTGTGCAGTGGGTTCTATTGAAGGAGTGGCTTGGGTTTCTATCCAAGGAGGAAAAGAGCCTTACTCAATATCTTGGAATACTGGCGACTCCAACAAGCGTGAAGTTAAATATTCAAAATCTGGCATATTGAAGGTGACCATCACCGATGCTGGTGGATGTAGTGTTGAGACCGAGGCTCGAGTGGATTTTCCATCACAAGCTTCCCAAGGAGGAAGACTTGATTTTAATTATAGAAAGCTTGAAATCAACAGTGATGCAGAGGTTCAAGTGGCAGAGGAAATTGTTTTTGAAAGTGTGATTTCAAATGATTTTATCGCTTGGGAATGGGAATTCGGAGATGGGAAACAATCTAAAGAAAAGGACCCAATCCATTTATTTGAAAAACCAGGAACCTTTGATGTCATCTTGAAAGCATTCGATGCATATGGTTGCTCCAGCCAAGAATCTAAAACGATTCAAGTCTCCAATCCTGCCGAATTAGTGGTAATTCCTAACGCATTCACTCCAAATGGAGATGGTCTAAACGACACCTTCATTCCAAAAATAAAAGCAGTTTCCTCCTTCAACATGGATATTTTCAATACTTGGGGAGAGCGGATTTATTCTACTTCTGGCCTTGAAAGTAAGGGTTGGGATGGAACTTATAAAGGGCAGATTCTACCTGCTGGCAATTACTTATTCAAAATCACCTACACTTCAATTGATGGAAGTCTGTTTGAAAAAACAGGAGGAGTTACCTTAATCAGATAGCATATGAAAAGACTTTACACCCTGCTCATTGTGACGCTTCTGCTTACCGTTTTATATTCAAACGGTTACTCGCAAGATGTTCAATACTCGCAGTTTTATGCTGCACCACTATACCTGAATCCAGCAATGACTGGTTCTTCAGAAATGACACGAATCGGTGTTAATTATAGAAACCAATGGCCTGGTTTAGATCAGTCATTTACTTCCTACTCTACTTATATTGATCACTATATTTTCAGTGCAAATAGTGGGATTGGTTTAATCGTCAATAAATCTCAGCAAAGTATGGCAAACCTAAGTGTCTCCGAAATCGGAGCCACCTATGCATATCGATTAAGATTGGGTTTTCGATCATTTTTGAGAGTTGGAGGTCAGGTGAGCTATGTAGATCGTGATGCTTATTTTGGGGACTTGGTATTTGGAAGCCAAATTGATGACCAGACTGGTGCTATAGGAGATTTTAGTGGAGAAAATCTTGGAAGCGGAGCTCGTCACCAATTCATGGACTATGGGTTTGGAATGCTTTATCACAATGAGAAAATTTGGTTTGGAATTTCAGGTCATCATTTGACTCAACCAAATATTTCCTTTTTGGATGGAGCCAAAAGTACTTTACCACTCAAAGTCTCGGCACATGGTGGGGTGAAGTTTGATTTGTCTGGAGGAACATCATCTCAGTACATGAATCAGCGTGTGGGGACTAAAGAACTTACTTTAGCCTTCAATTATAAAAACCAAGGCGCATTCTCTCAGTTGGACATGGGCGCACAGGTAAATATTCAACCTTTAGTGTTAGGCCTTTGGTATCGAGGCATTCCGGTTGCTTCTAAAGAGCAGCCGAAC
>JAHEBE010000284.1 GCA_024642365.1 Algoriphagus sp. | reverse complement strand
TATTTGAAGAGCCTTATTATCGTATTATCAATTTGTTAATTGGGAATTTTCAAAATTCTATTTGGCAATATCCTTAATTTGCAAATTAATTTTAACAGAAATTAACAATATCCAAAATATATAATCCATTGACTAAGAAAGGACTACTCTGGCTATACTTGTTTTTGATCGCAACACTTGCGGATATCGCCTTTTTGCTAGAAAACAACAATGCATTTCGCTTTTATTCAAAACCCTTAATATTAGCTTCTTTGATTGCATATTTTTATCAAATAAGTAAGCCTGCAGCTCATACACTTTTGGCAAAGGCAGTCTTATCGGCATTAATTTTTTCTTGGATCGGAGATATTCTTTTACTCTGGGAGGAATATTTCCTATTCGGGCTTGGATCATTTTTAATTGCCCAAATCTGCTATATCGTCGCATTCAAAGTTGCGCAAAAAGATCCCGAGACTTTATTAAACCAAAATTTTATAAAATCCTTTTTCGTTAATCTTCCCATTTATTTTGTAGCTGCATTCCTCTTTTATCTGATTAATCCCAATCTTGGCGGTTTCAAAATCCCGGTAATTGCCTATACCATTGCAATTACTAGCATGATTACCACGGCAAGAGAACGATATGGAAAAAGTAACCTCGCTTCTTTCTGGCAGGTTTTTATTGGAGCTAGCTTGTTTTTTATTTCGGATAGTATCATCGCGATCAATCGATTCTATATTTCCTTTCCGGAAGCAGGAATTCTAATAATGGGTACCTATGCCATTGGTCAACTTTTGATTGTCATGGGAATCCGATCTCACCTCATTGCTCCATAATAAAAAAGAGGCCGAAGCCTCTATTTTATTTTAGTTTTACCCGGATTGAAAGTTCTTCGAGTTGATCATCAGCGATCGTACTCGGTGAATCGATCATCACATCTCTTCCTGAATTATTTTTTGGAAAGGCGATGTAATCTCGAATTGAATCAGACCCTCCAAAAATGGCACAAAGTCGATCAAAACCAAAGGCAATGCCACCATGTGGAGGCGCACCATATTCAAATGCTTCCATTAAAAATCCAAATTGCTTTTGAGCTTCCTCTGGAGTAAATCCTAAATGAGAGAACATCAATTGCTGAGTTCCTCGATCATGAATACGGATTGATCCGCCACCTATCTCCACGCCATTTATCACCAAATCGTAAGCGTTGGCACGCACTGATCCTGGATCAGTTTCTAACAAGGGAATATCTTCTCGTTTGGGAGAAGTGAATGGGTGGTGCATTGCATGAAACCGCTTCGTTTCTTCATCCCATTCCAAAAGTGGAAAATCGACTACCCAAAGCGGTTTAAAAACATTCCGATCACGCAATCCAAGTTCTTCACCCATCTTTAAGCGAAGCTCAGAAAGTTGCTTTCGAACATTGGAAGCATCGCCGCTCAAAACAAGCATTAAATCTCCAGCCTCGGCACCAAATGCCGCAGCCCAATCTTGTAAATCGGCCGGAGAATAGAATTTATCTACTGTTGATTTAATCGTGCCGTCTAAATTATACTTCGCATAAACCATTCCTTTTGCGCCAATTTGAGGTCTTTTCACCCAATCGGTTAAGGAATCAAGTTGTTTTCTCGTGTATTCTGAAGCTCCTTTCGCACAAATTCCAACTATAAGTTCGGCATCATCAAAAATCCCAAAACCTTTCCCCTTAACAAGGGAATTGAGCTCAACAAACTTCATGTCGAAACGGAGATCTGGCTTATCATTTCCATAAAATCTCATCGCATCTGCATAAGTCATCCGCTTAACTTCTTCCAACTCTACCATTTTCACTTCTCGGAAAAGGTGTCTAGTCAAGCCTTCAAACGTAGAAAGAATGTCTTCTTGATTCACAAAGGCCATTTCACAGTCAATTTGAGTAAACTCGGGTTGACGGTCGGCTCTTAAATCCTCATCTCGGAAACATTTTACAATTTGAAAATAGCGGTCAAAGCCAGAAACCATCAGCAATTGCTTAAAGGTCTGAGGAGACTGCGGAAGTGCGTAAAACTCCCCAGGGTTTACACGGCTAGGAACGACGAAATCACGAGCCCCCTCCGGTGTAGATTTAATAAGTACAGGTGTTTCTACTTCGATGAAGTTTTGGGCATCCATGTATTTTCGAGTTTCCTGCATCATTCGATGACGAAGCTGCAATTTTTCCCGAACGACATTTCTTCGAAGATCTAGGTATCGATATTTCATTCGAAGCTCATCTCCACCATCAGTTTCATCCTCAATAATAAATGGAGGAACCTTTGCCGCATTTAGCACGTCGAGTGTAGATACTTTTATTTCTATTGATCCAGTAGGGATTTTGTCGTTTTTAGCTGTTCGCTCAATTACTTTTCCAGTCGCCTGAACTACAAACTCTCTTCCTAGCGTAGCTGCTTTTTCGATAACCGCCTTTTCAGTAGAATCCTCTTCAAAAATCAATTGAGTCAAACCATAGCGATCTCTAAGATCAACCCAGATCAACCCTCCTTTATTTCTAACGCGCTGTACCCAGCCGGCCAGCGTCACTTCTTGATTTACATGTTCTAAGCGTAATTCACCACAAGTATGCGATCTCAACATTTATTTGATGTTTTTTTTGGGAGGTCAAAGATAAAGAATTGACTTTGAGAACACAGCTTTCATTGAAAGTTTCGTAATGATACGAGAGATAAATTTTTAAAAATACATTTCCCAAACGGTTTTCATGAAAAAAAACAGCTGGGATTCATTGAATTAGTTTTTAAATATTCAGTTTCTCAGCAAATAATTACAAACTCCATTTCGTTGGCATTATAGTTGCGAAAAAACAGGCCTAAAGAAATAGCGGTTTATTGCTTGGAATAAAGCAGCTTTTTCCCTTTTTTGAGCCGAATTACAATCAACCCTTACTAGTCAATACTTTATGAAAAATAAATGGATCGGAATTGTTGCAGCAATAGTATTAGTCGGGGCAGCATCCTCTCTACCATTTTTAAACTTTCAATTTTCCGAAGAAAGCACCGCTGAAATCGCAGATTCAGAAAGTAAACCTAAAAATGAAAAGGTTTTTTTATTCGGAATTGATGTGACTGGGTTAAATATTATCGAAGGAACTGTGGCCAAAAATCAGACTTTAGGTTCTATTTTGGCACCATTTAACGTCCCTTACCAGATCATAGATGAGATCGCAAAAAAATCAAAAAACATTTTTGATGTGCGAGGGATTGCCTTCAACAAAAAATTTACGGTAATCACACCAGCTGACTCTACACAAGCTCAATTCTTTATTTATGAGCCCAACCCAGCAGAATATGTGGTGTTTAATTTAGACTCTATAGATATCTATAAAGCAGAAAAGCCTGCTGAATATCGGACTAAAGAAGTTGGAGGAATTATTGAAAGCAACCTTTCTTCGGACATGTCAAAACAGGACATCACTTATGATATTGTCGATCAATTTGCAGATTTATATGGCTGGTCGGTCGATTTTGGAGCATTGCAAAAAGGGGATAAGTTTAAAGTCGTTTACGAGGAAAAATTAATCGATGGTGTTGTCGTAGGTGTTTCGGATATAAAATTGGCCTATTTTGAGCACAAAGGAGAGCAATTCCATGCGATCCCCTTCGAACAAAATGGCCAAATGAATTTCTTCGACCAAAACGGAAACTCTTTAAAGAAAGCGTTCTTAAGAGACCCATTAAAATACACTCGAATCAGCTCTCGGTATAATTTGAAACGCTTTCACCCTGTTCAGAAACGTTATAAAGCCCATTTAGGAACAGACTATGCCGCAAGCACTGGTACTGAAATCCGATCTGTCGGAGACGGAGTCGTGACCGATGCAAAATATACTTCCGCAAATGGGAATTATGTGAAAATCAAGCATAACGGTACTTATACTACGCAGTACCTTCATATGTCCAAAATCGCAAAAGGAATGAAGCCTGGTCAGCGAATCAAGCAGGGACAGGTAATTGGCTATGTTGGAAGCACTGGTCTAGCGACTGGTCCTCACCTATGTTTTAGATTCTGGAAAAATGGAAAACAAGAAGATTGGTTGAAGGAAAAAATACCCCCTTCAGAGCCAATTTTAGCAGCAAACCTAGTTTCTTTTACTGCAAAAAAATCTGAAGCATTGGATCTCTTAGCTACAATTTCATTACCGGGTGAACCAAAGAAATTAATCGCTAAAAAATCTCCAATTCCAATCCCTTCAGGAGATTGAATC
>JAHEBE010000283.1 GCA_024642365.1 Algoriphagus sp. | reverse complement strand
TTGGTATCCGAGTTTTGATCGTTAATAGCTCATCGTATTTCCCAGGCTTTAGGTAGCGAATATTACTTTCCAAGACTGGCATCATTACCCCATCATCTTCCATTCCTTTGTAAGAAAATCCGGAACTTCGCATTGCTTCTACCCGCGCTACTTCAAAATACATGGCATAATTACCGTAATAAACATACCCCATTTGGTCTGTTTCGGCATATCGAACACGGATTTGAGTTTCGGCTTGATACATCAATTAAAAATTTGAGCGCGGTTTAATGCAGCTTGGTACCGTCTGGCATTCGCGTTGTGCTGAGCCAAATCTGAGGCAAATGCATGATATCCAGAGAAGTCATCTTTGGCACACATATACAGGTAAGTGTGTTTTTCGGCATTGAGCACTGCATCAAGCGACTTGATATCTGGGAGGTTGATAGGACCTGGAGGCAAGCCAGTGAATTTATAGGTATTGTAAGGGCTTTCAATTTCCTTGTGCACATTCAAGACCCGCTTTATTTCAAAATCTCCCACTGCGAAAACTAAGGTAGGGTCTGCTTGCAATGGCATGTTGATTCGGAGTCGGTTTAGATAAAGTCCTGCAATAATCGGTCGTTCATCCGCTTTTTGCTGGCTTTCTGCTTGCACGATACTTGCTAGGGTACTGACTTCTTTTTGGTTGAGTCCTAGCGCGGCGGCTTTAGCCTTTCGATCCTCGGTCCAGAAGCTTTGATATTCTTTGTACATCCGATCAAATAATCCTTCCGCACTGGTGTTCCACCAAAGCTCATAGGTATTTGGTACAAACATGCTCATGACGGTTTCTTCGTCGAAATCAAATTTCCGGATGTATACCGAATCAGTAAGCAAGGCAAGAAATTGATCTTTATCTACCTCAAGGTTTGTGGTTATTTTTTCAGCTAGGTCTTCTTTTGTGCGGACATTATTAAAAGTGACACGTACCGGAGTTTGGTTTCCTGAACGGAGTTTCCTAACCAACTCTAGATTCGTCATTTTTGGATCAAGCACATAGAGTCCAGGTTTAACTGCATCCTGATACCCCAGCACTTTGGCTACGAAACTGAAGCTAACCATATCAGTAATGACTCCATCGTCATAGAGTTGATCGGAAACAGTTTTGAAAACTGAATTACTGGAAATTTTTAGCGAATATTTTTGATCAGTTTCAGTGAGGACATTCGGACTGAAGAATACTTGGTAGAAATAAAAACTCATCGATATCGCAATCACCGATACCGAAATGATCAAAACCAAGTAGATATTTTTCTTTTTTTCGTTAAGCATAGAGGCTCAAAAATAAGGATTATAGGTAGAATTCTGAATAGAATAACGCGAGGAGATTTATAGCGACTGATTTTGGGGAATGTTTTTGATTGAAAATGAAGTCGATTGGCCTAAAAAGAATTTTTAGAAGACCTCTAGAACGTAAAATACCTGCCCCAATATTTTCAAAAGATTTAAGATTCACTTCCTTTGCAATCATGATTTTTTCATCCGAAAACGATCCTATTCCTGTAACCTGCCTAGTTCTATTTGATAAGGGTAAAGTTTTAGCTGCCCAGCGATCAAAAAAAATGGATTTACCAATGCAGTGGGAATTTCCGGGAGGTAAGGTTGAGCTTGGGGAATCGGAAGAATTTTGTTTAAATCGGGAAATTCAGGAGGAGCTTGGAATCCAAATTAGGATAATAGAAAAGCTGGGTCAGTTTGATCATCTTTATTCTGCAACTAAGCTTATCCGCTTGATTCCATTTCTTGCAGTTTGGGACTCGGGGCAATTGAATATTTTGGAACATCGACAAATTCGTTGGATAGATAAAGCCGAATTGAAGAACTTGGATTGGGCAGAAGCAGATCTACCTATTGTTGCTAAATTGGAACAAGACTGGGTAGAATTACAGAAAAAATCGCTTAATTATCCCGCTAAGAACTGAAAAAATGCCTGCTGAATTTATCCGGTTGTACGAAGAGAATCCTGATCCCAGAAAGATGGATCAGATTGTAGAGATTCTGAAAAATGGCGGTGTCGTAATCTACCCGACAGATACAGTATACGGGATGGGCTGTGATATTACCAGCCAAAAAGCGATTGATCGAATCTGCAAGATCAAGGGGATTAATCCCAAAAAGCATAACTTTTCGATTATCTGTGCCGATCTGAGTAACATTTCACAATTCACTCGAATCATCACCAAACCTGTTTTTAAACTGATGAAAAAGGCCTTTCCCGGGCCATTCACTTTTATTTTGGATGCAAATAATCAAGTTCCTAAAATATTGCATAGCAAGAAAAAAACGATTGGAATCCGAGTGCCAAATCATTCTATCCCTCGATTATTGGTGGAAGAGTTGGGTCAACCCATTTTAACAACTTCTATTCACGATGAGGATGAAGTCGTAGAATATAGCACTGATCCTGAATTGATTTTCGAGAAATATCAAAACCTTGTCGATGTGGTGATTGATGGGGGTTATGGTCAAAATGTAGCCTCAACGATTGTGGACTGCACCGGCTCAGAAATAGAAATTCTAAGGCAAGGTTTAGGGAAATTGGAGGATATCGAATAGCATGAAACGTTTGCTGGTTGACCTTCATTATTTTCCAAATCTTGAGTTTTTCACTGCTATTCTAGATGCTGATGAATTGCTCTTTTTACCCACTGACCGCTACCAGCGTGCTTCTTTCTTTAACCGTTGTCAGATCAGACTCGCCAATAAAGTAGAAACTCTAAGCGTTCCTATCGTAGGCAGAAGGCCAAAAATCCCACAACTGGCTATTCAAATTGATTATGAGCAAAATTGGGAGAAAGTTCACCTCCGAGGAATTCAAAGCGCCTATGGCAAAGCGCCATTTTACGAATTTTATTTCCCTTATTTTGAACCCATATTTGAAAAAAAGTATGCAAGACTTTGGGACTTAAATTGGGAAATCCTGACAATCTGTCTCAAGCTCCTAGGGCTAACTGCCAAGATGAGTATAGTGGAGGATTTGAATTTTTCAGCCCAAACAACCGATATAAGACGCTTGATTAGTCCCTCAACCCACTTTTCGACTAGAGAATTCTATCAAAGTCAGCCCTATTTCCAACTCTTTGGCTTAGACTTTGAGTCTAACCTCAGTATTCTGGATTTGTTGTTTTGTGAAGGACCTGCTTCCAAAAGCATTTTATTAAACTCTGCAAAAAAACACTGAACATTCTTCAAATGGATTGTGTTTTTGAAACAAATTCGGTAACATACGTACAGAATAATTAAACATTCAGAAAGGAAGTAAATGGAAGCAAAATTTTCGAATAGAGTCAAAGAGGTAATCTCCCTAAGCCGCGAAGAAGCTCTTCGTCTAGGTCATGATTACATTGGCACAGAGCACCTTTTGCTGGGGATGATTCGTGAAGGGGAGGGAGTAGCTGTTTCCATTCTTAAGAAACTTGGTGTACCGATGGACGAGCTGAGAGGCGCCATCGAGCGTGCTGTGAAGGGCACTGCAAATCACAATGTGAAAAATATGGCAAATATCCCATTGACACGTCAATCGGAAAAAGTGCTTAAAATCACTTATTTAGAAGCGAAAATTTTCAAAAGCCAATTGATTGGTACAGAGCATTTATTGCTATCCATCCTCAGAGATGAAGACAATATTGCGACTCAGATCTTAAATAAATTTGAAATCAATTACGATTCCATCAAGGAAATGCTAGAAATGTCCGGTGATTCATCAGAGCCAAGAGCAAGAGCAGAGGCGGAAGATGGAGACGATGATGGTTCCAAATTATTTGGTGCTAGCGGTAGCGGAAGTGGCTCCCAAAAGCCAGGCGCTGAGAAATCGCGAACTCCAGTATTGGATAATTTCGGAAGAGATTTAACCAAAATGGCTGAAGATGATAAGCTGGATCCGATTATTGGTAGAGAAAAAGAAATTGAGCGAGTAGCTCAAATCTTGTCTCGGAGAAAGAAAAACAATCCAATCCTTATTGGTGAGCCAGGAGTAGGTAAAACTGCGATTGCAGAAGGCCTAGCTCTAAGAATTATCCAGAAGAAAGTTTCTCGGGTATTGTTCAATAAACGAGTGGTGACCCTTGATTTAGCATCTTTAGTAGCAGGCACAAAGTATCGAGGCCAGTTTGAAGAGCGAATGAAGGCTGTCATGAATGAGTTGGAGAAATCTCCAAATGTGATTCTTTTCATCGATGAGTTACATACCATCGTTGGAGCTGGTGGAGCTTCAG
>JAHEBE010000282.1 GCA_024642365.1 Algoriphagus sp. | reverse complement strand
TTATCTTCAGACATCATCCGCCTGAAGCTGCAGATATTCCCTATGAGGTGCCCAATCAGCTGATCCGGTATTCAAGTCCTCAGACTTTCGTCCCTTGGGGAAACTGGAGATCAGTGGATCATTCTACCCATGCTTTTTATTCTGAATCATTCATCGACGAATTGGCTCATGCAGCCAAAGTTGATCCACTTCAATACCGAAAGAAATTGACTGCCTCCAATCCTCGATTTCAAAAGGTTTTGGAAACGGTTTATGAAAAGTCCAATTGGAATTCGCCTCTTCCTTCCAACTGGGGACGAGGGGTAGCGGTCCATTATTCTTTTGGCTCTATCGTTGCCGAGGTAGCAGAAGTGGAAGTCAAAAACAATGGAGAAATAAAAGTGCATCGTGTGGTTTGCGTGGCCGATCCAGGAATTGCGGTTAATCCGGATGGATTCATCGCTCAGATGGAAAGTGGGATTATCTATGGACTTGCAGCTGCAATGACGGGGGAAATCACCATCAAAAATGGAGCAGTTGAGCAAAGCAATTTTCATAACTATACAGTGACTCGAATGGGCGATGCTCCCAAAATCGAAACGCATATTATCAACAGCGATAATCCTCCGGGTGGGGCTGGCGAACCAGGTACTCCAGTAATTGCACCGGCAGTGACAAATGCCATCTTCGCCGTGACAGGTGTACGAATCCGGCAGCTGCCGATTAAGAATCATTCTCTTGGAAGGGAAGGAGCTTTGGCTTCAAGCTGATTTGGACAAAAAAATCAAAGCACAAAAAAACCAGAACCTAATCGGCTCTGGTTTTTCTTTTTCATCAAAAGGATTTTAAATCCTATTTCGCCCCAAATAAATCCCCCGGATTCCAGGTAGGTCGGGCCGTCGTATTCGCAATCGAATAGCTGATCAGAAAATTAAGTTGCACATAGGTTTTGGCAGCGGCAAAGTCAAAGATTCCATCCATGCCATCGGCAGACTGGTGGTAGTATTTGGCACGCCAGGTTTTGATAAATGCGTCCATGTCAAAGCCCGGGACATTGCTTTTGTTCCCATATTTGATGTGCAAAGCTGGAATCCCATTTACCACAAAGCTGTATTGATCGCTTCGCACAAATCGATTTTGCTCAGGTTCAGGATCTGCTTCGATCTCCAATCCCAAGTAATTCGCAGCGAACTGTACGTTTCCTAGGATGCTGGAATGCTCTGCCCCCAAAGGAACAATAGAAAGTAATGGTGCAATCACCGTAGGCATGTCGGTATTCACGTTGGCCACGATAGCTGATTTGGGCACTGTCGGATAGGATGCAAAATAAGAAGATCCCACCAAGCCCATTTCCTCGGCGGTCACCATGACGATCAGAATCGAGCGTTTCGGTTTGGCGTTTCCTTTGGCATAGATTCGGGCAATCTCCAACAGGGAAGCTACACCTGAAGCATTGTCATGCGCACCGTTGTAGATCGAATCGCCATTGACCACTCGTCCGATTCCGACATGATCCAAGTGTGCAGAATGCACGACATATTCGTTTTTCAGTTTGGAATCTGATCCCGGAATCAAGCCGATTACATTTTCACTTTCAAACTCTGTGAAGCTATTTGAATAGCTTGCAACGATCGAATATGGAAATTCAAAAGATGAATTCTTACCTGACTTGATGGCAGCTAGCGATTCTTCCATATTTTTTCCTGAGTTCAAAAAGAGTTGGCTGAGGAAGGATTTATTCGAGGTCAAAGCAAATCCTAAATTACCATTAAAGCCTCTTCCAAATGCCGCATTTTTTTCGGGATTTAGCGCCACATTCGATTGAATGACCGGGTTTGAATTCGGGAAAGAATTCATTGGATAAACCAGAATAGCGCCAATTGCCCCTTTTTCTGCGGCAATATTCAATTTATTACCCGGGCTTGTGAAATGAGATATCAAAGTAGAAGCTGGAATTCCATCTGGAACTCCTGCAAAGAAAACTACTACTTTTCCTTTCACATCAATCCCCTCGTAATCCGAATAAAAACCGGGAATATCTACACCATAACCCACGAAAACCAGCTTCCCATGCCCTGCTGCAGCTGCAGTCATGGGATGGGCGTATGGAAGAAAATCTCTTCCAAAATCTAAGGAGTCTGCGTTCCCATTCGAATCGTATAGAAAGGCTTTCGCACTCGTATTATCAACTTTGGTATTTCTCAAGATTAATTTTTGAGTGTATTGCCCAGGATCTCCCGCGGGTTTTACGCCCATCTGTTTGAATTCATTGACCACATAGTCTACCGCCAGCTGATAGCCTTCCGTCCCCGGCTTTCTGCCAAGCAATCGATCATCAGCGAGGTAAGCGATGTGATTACGGATCGTAGTGGTATCGATTTGATTCATGGCTTTTTTTACCGATCCAGGAATGGATACATTTTGGGAGAAAGCATGAAAGGAGATCAGTATGAGAAGGAATAGAATTTTTATTTTCATTATAATATTTTTCGTGGGTGATAATTTCATTTAAAATAAATAGAAATTCTTTTGATGGAAAATAGAATGAACTGAGAGATACTTCTGATAGAAATCCTTCCAGTCTTTTTTGAAATACAAACCAAATTTTGTAGCTTATAAAGCTGTCTAAATGAGCTTGTTGCAAAAAGTTAAATTTAGAAATGCCTTGGGATGCTTTTTTTCTAGATAATGCCCAAGATTTTTTTAGACAGTGGTATGATTACCAAAACATAATTTTTAACCTAAAATTTTTAAAATCATGAAAAAGCTAACAGCAATTTTAGCCCTTGGGGCGATTCTTTACTCCTGTACAGAATCTGAAAAACCGGACCAGTTGAATCTGGAGCAGCAAACATCAAGTTTGACCCCATCGGGGACTACTGCAAAAAATGTAATCCAAATTCCGTCTCAGGCCCCGAGAGGAAGCTCTGAGAATGCCATGATTATGGCTTCTTTCACTCCAATTGACGATGTATCGGGAGATTATACTACAGAAACCACGCTTATTGATATTTCTGCAATTCCTTGCTTCGATCTCGTTGATGACGTAACAGACGGTACCTTAACCTTGGATTTTGATAAAACTATGGACAAAAGACAGGCAGGTGTTTGTCAATGGGGTGCGACTTTTGGGAATACTCCTGCGGTCGAAGGTCCTAATCCACATATCTTATTTTTAAATTCTCAAAATTCTATTGGTATTTCTCTTTCCACTCCTGTTTCCACATTTGGTTTTGAATTACAGCCAAACAGATATGAATTTGCGGGTATATTTCCAATTACAGTGGATTTTTATAGTGGCGGTAATTTGATTGGATCTATCACAAGATCGCCCACCGCAATTGGGTTAAATGGTGGCGGAGCCAAGCTTTTTGCAGCAAATACAGATGCAAGTTTTGATTATGTTTTGATCACAGCAAGTGATCCAGATCCCTCAGGTTTTGCTATAGGCCAATTCCGCTATGCAGAAGGAAAAAATCCATTCACAGTAGATGTGAAGCCAGATAGTTGCGAGAATCCAGTGAATGTCAATTCTCAGGGAGTAATTCCTGTGGGTATTTTGGCATCCATGGACTTGGATGTGAATGACATCGATCTTTCTACTGTCCAATTGAATGGAGTAGCACTAAGCGAATCCTTAATTGTTGATTTGGGTGGATTCTACGAAAAGGAAGAGGCTTGCGACTGTGATCCTTCAGAATTTGATGGCATTATGGACCTGGAGCTCACGTTTAATACTCAAGCGGTAGTTGCTACCCTAGGCGAAGTAGCAGATGGTGATAATGTAGTAGTTTCTCTTTCCTTTGACACCATGGATGGCAAATCTTGGACTGGAGAGGATTGCATCAAAATCATCAAGAAAGGAAAAAAATAGACATAATCCCTTAATTGGAATTTTGAAGAAAAGTATCCCATAATGGTACTCTTAGGAGTTAATCTTAAACTGCCGGACTTAAAAGTTCGGCAGTTTTTGTTTTTGTAAGAATTTGAATCTCTGCGAAAGTCAAACAGAATAATCACATAACCGTAATTGAAATCCAGTTCAATTTTAAGGCAGGGCGATTTTTTAAGTCAATCCCAGAGAATCAGGATATGAATCTAGAAATTCTAAATTAAGTCAAATCAAGGCCAAAAAACCAAGCAGAAAAAGAGCGCCAAGCCGGGATTTGATAGAAGGTAAACAGAGAAATATGGTAGATCAGCAAAAACCCTAGCACAAGGAGAAATATGTCCTTCGGCTTGTGGGCTTTCCAATCCCAAATCGCC
>JAHEBE010000281.1 GCA_024642365.1 Algoriphagus sp. | reverse complement strand
TATATCCTGGATTTTGAACGTGAATGTTTTTCTTATCGCCTTGATGCTTGCATTCAATATTAAGCCACTTGAATTCCTGACCAGTATTACCATCGTAGCTGCAGCAATTGCCTTATTGACCAAGGATTACATCACAAATATTGTCAATGGCTTGATCATTATGTTTTCCGAACAATTGGAAATAGGAGACAAAATATTGGTTGGGAAAAACACAGGCTTTATTCGCGACATTACGCTAGTTAATCTTGTTTTGAAAGGAGAAACTGGAGAAATCATTTTGGTTCCCAACAACCTAATCTTCAGTTCAGAAGTGGTCAATTACTCCAAAAATGAATCGCATCAGGTAATTATTGATTCAGAAATTCCCTTTTATTCGAAAATTCAGCTGGGAGAATTCGAAACCTATCTTACAAAAGAACTGGCTCCTTTTTCAGAACGAGTATTTGTGGAAGGAGCCCAATTGACTGTTTTGGAAAGAAATCCTGAACACCTTGTCGTACGATTCCAATTCCCAATAAAAACCGGTGAAAAAGAATTGGAGAAAAAAGCTAAAAATGCAATTAACCAAGCCTTAATTAATTGGTCAGATGAAAGAAGAAAAGCCTAATTATTTTGATCTAGTTTATCAAGTAGTCAGACTAATCCCGAAAGGTAGGGTCACAAGTTATGGGACAATTGCCCATTATTTAGGGCTTAAGAGCGGGGCTAGAATGGTCGGCTATGCCATGAATGCTGCTCATACCATGCCTGACGTACCTGCCCATCGTGTAGTCAATCGAGCAGGATTGTTAACTGGGAAGAATCATTTTTCCACTCCGACTCAAATGCAGGAGTTATTGGAGAAGGAAGGAGTCAAAGTGAAGAATGATCAAATCCAGAACTTTGAAAAGCATTTTTGGAATCCTGATATCGAATTGGCCGTCTAATTATTTTTTGCGAAGCAAATACAACCCTCCGAACATTAGTGCACCGTTAAGTATCAACACTTCGAAACCAAATTTATAGCCCCACAGCAGCGTTTCCGAATTATAACTAATCAGATAAGCCAAAATTGGCGCCGCTACGGCAATGTAGGGCACCCATTTATCATTGACGGCCAACTTGGTAAATAAGCCAAATGAATACAATCCCAAAAGTGGCCCATAGGTATATCCTGCTATAATAAATACTGAATTGATCACACTTTGATCATTGATCCAATGAAACATTAAGATCACTAAGAACATCACGAAGGTAAAAACGAGGTGTACTTTTTTACGGATCCCTACTCGTTTTTCCTTGGGGAATTTTCTATCTAATTCTAAAAAGTCAATGCAAAATGAAGTGGTCAAGGCCGTGAGTGTGGAGTCAGCACTGGAATATGCCGCTGCGGTAATACCCAAGACAAACACAATGCCTGCAAAAGCCGAGAAATGCTGGGTGGCAAGCATTGGAAAGAGTTCGTCTGTTTTGGCTGTAAGACTCACTCCGTTCGCCTCAGAATACAAATAAAGCATCACGCCAAGTGACAAGAAAAGTAAATTCACAATCACCAAAATGATTGTAAACCAAAACATGTTTTTCTGGGCTTCTCCGATGTTTTTACAAGTCAAATTTTTCTGCATCATATCCTGATCAAGACCAGTCATAACGATGGTGATAAATGCTCCAGAAATAAATTGCTTAAAGAAATTTGTCCCCGCTTTCCAGTCCCAGTTAAAAATCCGTGATTTAGAGTCAGATGAAACAGCCGTGAAATAATCCGAAAGACTATCGAAATTGAGTTCCTCACCAATATAAACGATACATATCACGACTGCAGCTAACATGAAAAAAGTCTGCAAGGTGTCTGTCCAAACTACCGTCTTGATCCCTCCTCGGAAAGTGTATAGCCATATCAAACCGACAGTAATCAACACAGAGACCCAAAAAGGAATCCCCAAAGAATCAAAAAGTATTAGCTGGAGAACTGTGGCAACAAGAAATACTCTTAAAGAAGAGCCAAGTGTTCGTGATAAAATAAAGAAAAAAGCGCCGGTCTTATAAGACCAAAACCCAAATCTATTTTCCAAATACGAGTAAATGGATACAAGATTAAGCCTGTAGTATAAGGGAAGGAGCACTTTCGCAATGGTGAAATAGCCTAGCGTGTAACCCAAAACAACTTGGAAATAAAAGAAGTTAGAATTGCCTACCTCACCAGGTACAGAAATGAAAGTAACCCCAGATAGCGAAGCACCAATCATCCCGAAAGCAACCAAGAACCAAGGAGACTGACGGTCCCCGGTAAAAAAAGAATCTTCAGATATTTTTCTCGAGGTAAACCAAGAAATCAAAAAGAGCATCAAAAAATAACACGAGATAACTACGAGAACTAATTGTGGATTCATAATTGCAGTACAGGGAGTTCGCGAAGTTGTCTAATATTCTTAATTTTGCAAAATGAATCAGCCAAGTCCACTAAATCCAATGGTCGAATTTGAAGAGGTATTAGTAGAGGAGCTAATCGACCTTGATGCTTATGATCTGATCGTCTACAATGACGAGGTGAACACCTTCCAGCATGTGATCAATATTTTGGTTAAAGTGTGTAAGCACAGTATGGAGCAAGCAGAGCAGTGTACGATCATTATTCATTACAAAGGGAAATGTGCCGTAAAAAAAGGGGGCTACGAAGAATTAAAACCTCTGTGTGAAGCTATATTAGATGCTGGCATTCAAGCTGCAATCGTATAATCCTTCTGCCTTGTGAATTTCCCTTCCAAACTTATTGAAGACGCAGTCACCGAAATATCAAGACTTCCTGGTATTGGCAAAAAAACAGCTTTGAGGCTTGCCCTCCACTTATTGAAGCAAAATGAAGTGCATACCGAGGCATTAACCTTGGCACTCACTCGGATGAGATCCGAAATCCAATATTGCAAAACCTGTCATAATATCTCTGATGCAGAAGAATGCAGCATATGTAAAAGTCACCGGAGAGATGCTACTCTGATCTGCGTGGTAGAAGATATCCGGGATGTTTTGGCTATTGAAAACACCAATCAATTTTTAGGGAAATACCACGTGCTCGGTGGAGTTATTTCACCCATTCAGGGAATTGGGCCAGAAGAATTGAAGATTGAATCTTTGCTTAATCGAATTGATACTGTTTTGATCGATTCTCCTATTCAAGAAGTGATCTTAGCGCTTAGCGCTACTATGGAAGGCGACACGACTTCCTTTTATTTGGCTAAAAAGTTGAAAGAAAAAGGAATCAAAGTAAGTACAATCGCTAGAGGAATTCCAGTAGGAGGCGAATTAGAGTTTACCGACGAGGTTACCTTAGGGCGAAGCATTCTCACCCGAATAAATTATTCCTCCGATTAAAAAATCTTTTGCTTAGACCAAACCTCGGTCTATATTTGCAATCCTTAAAAAGGGGGATTAGCTCATCCCGATAGCTATCGGGAGGCTAGAGCTAGAAAATCTTTTGAAGGAAGTGTCATAGAAATTAATTGGGGGATTAGCTCAGCTGGCTAGAGCGCTACACTGGCAGTGTAGAGGTCATCGGTTCGACTCCGTTATCCTCCACAAATTAAGCTTCTCAGCAATGTGAAGCTTTTTTTATTTGGTCATTTGAGCGTAAAACATCTATTAAATGTAAAGGTCATCGGTTCGTCCCGATAGCTTTCGCGGACCGTTATCCTCCACAAATTAAGTTTCGCAGCAATGTGAAGCTTTTTTTTATTTGGTCATTTGAGCGTAAAGCGTCTATTAATTAGTAAGGTCATCGGTTCGTCCCGATAGCTTTCGCGGACCGTTATCCTCAACCAAAGGGTTTTTGAATACAAGATTCAGAACTTAACTTATTTTTAAACGTCTTTAGTTGTAATTTCCCATCCGTATGAATCTCCGAATGCTTTTTCTTATTCCTCTTTTCATGCTTTTTTCTTGTGCAGAAGATCCAATCTGTATTGATCAAGCGATTGGTGAAGAAATAACGATTCAGGTTTTTGATACTGCTACTTATTGCAACGAAAATCTTTCGATCACTTTCACTGCCTACCCAAATGATTCAAGATGCCCATCAAATGTCACTTGCATTTGGGCTGGATTTGTTGAAGTAGAATTGGCTATTAATGAAAATGGAAAAGAGTCGGTTTTGAAATTATCGACCGAACCAAATGTCTCTGGCTTACCGGTTGAAGCGAAATTTGGGGATTATTCCATCAAACTCATTGATGTAATGCCTTACCCCGCCACAAATATTAGAATCGACCCTAATAAATT
>JAHEBE010000032.1:1858-16135 GCA_024642365.1 Algoriphagus sp. | reverse complement strand
TCTTCCAAAGATCCTCCTAAAAGTACGTGAGCCCGGTATGCAATAACCTCATTTGAGTTCATGTTAGATTGCGTCCCTGAGCCAGTTTGCCAAACGACTAACGGAAATTGATCATCGTGCTGACCTGCTAAGATTTCATCACAAACTTTCCCGATGATTGCAGCTTTGTCTGCCTCAAGGACTCCAAGTTCTGAATTAGTCTGTGCGGCTGCTTTTTTCAAAATCGCAAAAGCCCGAATAATCTCAATTGGCATTCGATTTTTTTCTCCACCGATTTTAAAATTATTGATAGATCGCTGCGTCTGTGCGCCCCAATATTTGTCTGATGGCACCTCTACTGGCCCCATGGTATCTTTTTCAATTCGAATACTCATTGCTGTGATTTTTGGATTGGAAATTCTAGCTGCTAAAATACGGTCAAATTCTTGATCTCTAAAAAATGAGGCCTTAAATGTCTTTTGGTTTGAGAAAATGAATCACTCTTTGACTTGAAAATTAAGGAGCTTGTGAAATATTTCCCGTGAGCTTCTTACTTGTCTATTAAAGAAAAAGAGGGCAAAAAGATAATTGCTTATCATCAAGGTAAGCGCAATTACCGCATAGGTTGAATTAGGTTGAAAGAAGCTGTAAAAACCTGCGCCAGCCAATAAGATGATCGACCAAAAGCTCAGGAAAAAAATGGCGCCAGGGAAAAAGCGATATTGAAGGAAAAGGATACATCCTCGCGGTGTTTCCTCGATTTTGCCCAAGAGTAGCGGGAGAAAAGTATCCCCCCGATCTACAACTTTTGAAATTCTAAACCCACTTTGCCCAACAATACCATTGAAAATCGCCTCTCGGTTTTGCTGAGACCTTCTATCTAAGTAATTCACCTCGAAGGTTACTTTCCCGAGTTGGTTGAGCACTTCTTTTTTTGAAAGTGCACTGACTAAGGTCTCACTATGGTAAGGGAAAATGTTCAATTAGGTGGATTTGACTGCAATGCAAGAGATTTCAACATTCACGTTTTTTGGAAGTTTACTGACTTCGACTGTTTCTCTGGCAGGAGGATTTACTTTGAAATATTGCCCATAGGCTTCGTTGATTGTCCCAAATTCATCCATGTTTTTGATGAAAATAGTACACTTCACTACATCTGAAAAAGTGAATTTAGCTGCGCGTAAAATGGCTTCCATGTTTTTCATGACCGCATGGGTTTCTTCGGTAATATTTTCATTGACCAAGTCGCCTGTGTCTGGATCCAGGGCAATATTCCCGGAAACATAAAGGGTGTTTCCAGCTAATACTGCTTGCGAATAAGGGCCAATAGGTGCTGGAGCCTCTTTGGTGAATATGATTTGATTTGCCATTTTTTTGATTTTTAATTGATGAAAGAACCCCAAAGATTCTTTTTAAGTTTTTTAACTACCCACTACCCACTACCCACTGTTTACTGTTTTTTTGCTTCATTCCAGTACACATCCATCTCTGCAAGTGTCATCTCAGAAAGCGCTTTTCCGTTATTTTTGGCTGCAGTTTCTAGGTATTGAAAGCGTTTTATGAATTTTAAATTCGTCCTTTCTAAGGCTTCTTCAGGATTGATATCGATAAATCGTGCATAGTTGATCAATGAAAACAATAAATCGCCAAACTCACCTGAAGCTTTTTCGCGATCGATTTCTGAAGGAGAGGTGGCATTGAATTCTTCTTTAAACTCCTGCATTTCTTCCTCTACCTTTTCCCAAACCTGATGCTTCTCCTCCCAATCAAAACCGACTCCGCGAGCTTTTTCCTGAATCCGCATGGCCTTAATCAAGGCTGGAAGTGACTTTGGTACTCCTCCTAATACGGAGACATTTCCTTTTTCTTGCAGCTTTATTTTTTCCCAATTTTGCTTGACTGCCTCTTCATCTTCCGCTTTTACATCTCCATAGATATGTGGATGTCTTCGTATTAATTTTTCGCAAAGGGAGTCAATCAGGGTTTTTACATCGAAGTTGCCTTCTTCAGAACCTATTTTTGCATAAAAAACAATGTGTAAAAGCAGGTCACCCAACTCTTTTTTTATTTCATCTGGATTTCCTTCCAAGATTGCATCCGAGAGCTCGAAGGTTTCTTCGATTGTTAAATGTCTAAGACTTTCAGTGGTTTGCTTTTTGTCCCATGGACATTGGGCCCTCAGCTCATCCATGATCGTCAACAATTGATCGAATGCAGCTAATTTCTCGGCCCGGGTACTCAAATTTGACATGGTCTATGAAACTATGAAGGATTTGTGGACGTTTTCGAAGTAAAGGTTTAAATTTGCGCAATAATATTCGTTATGGCAACTCTATTTCTCACACTTGGCTTTGTTGCATTGTTCTTCATTTTGATGTCTGTTAGGCTTCTTTTCCTCAAAAATGGGGAATTTAAAGGCACTTGCGCATCGCAAAACCCCTACCTAAACAAGGATGGGGAGACCTGCTCTTATTGTGGAAAAACAGTGGACTCAAGCAGTTCTTGTGGTAATCCAGAAAACGAAGTGGATAAGGTTCTTGCCAAATTCAAATAATAAAATTCTTCAAACCGTATTCCGGAATTTTTCACTTAATTAATTATTCTACGTGTCGCTTATTAAATCAATCTCTGGAATCAGGGGTACTATCGGAGGCAAAACTGGCGATGGTCTTACTCCTATCGACGTCGTCAAGTTTGCAGCAGCATATGGGGCTTGGGTTTTAGAAAAAACCAACAATCCTAAAGTAGTCATCGGAAGAGATGCCAGAATCTCAGGAGATATGATCTCTAGATTGGTCTCAGCCACTTTGCAAGGCTTAGGTATTGATGTCATTGATCTTGGATTAAGTACTACTCCCACTGTCGAATTGGCGGTGCCTTTGGAAAAAGCAGGCGGCGGGATTATTCTGACTGCAAGCCATAACCCTATTCAATGGAATGCGCTAAAGCTCTTGAATTCCAAGGGTGAATTTATCTCTGATGAAGAAGGGAAATCAATCCTGGCAAAAGCGGAAAATGAAGATTTTGTATTTGCCGAAGTAAAAAAACTTGGAAGTTATTCCCAAATCGAGGACTATATGGATCGTCATATCCAGCATGTTTTGGATTTGGAATTAGTGGATGTTGAGGCGATCAAGGCAAGAAATTTCAAAATCGTAGTTGATGCGGTAAATTCCACAGGAGGAATCGTTGTCCCACGCTTATTGAGGGCACTTGGAGTGGAACATATCGAAGAAATGTATTGCACCCCTGATGGGCATTTCCCACATAATCCCGAGCCACTGCCAGAAAATCTTCGTGACATTTCGCAAAAACTGCAAAAAGGAAGCTTTGACCTAGGCATTGTCGTGGATCCAGATGTGGATAGATTGGCTTTCATTAATGAAGACGGTTCTCCTTTCGGAGAAGAATATACTCTAGTAGCAGTTGCAGATTATGTGCTTTCCAAAACAAAAGGAAATACAGTCTCCAACTTAAGTTCCACGCGAGCGCTTCGAGATGTGACTCTAAAAAGAGGCGGAGCATACACTGCATCTGCAGTTGGTGAAGTAAATGTGGTAAATCAAATGAAAGCCGTGGAAGCCGTAATTGGCGGAGAAGGCAATGGTGGAATAATATATCCTGCCTCTCATTATGGTCGAGACGCTTTGGTGGGAATTGGATTATTTTTAACCCATTTGGCAAAGTTTGGAAAGTCGATTTCAAGACTTCGCGCAAGCTACCCGAGCTACTACATTTCTAAAAATAAAATCGAATTGACTCCTGAAATTGATGTGGACAAAATCTTGGTGGAAATCAAGGAACGGTATAAAAAGCATCAAATCAACGACATTGATGGGGTAAAAATAGATTTTGAAAAGGAATGGGTACATTTGAGGAAGTCAAATACTGAACCGATCATCCGAATTTATTCCGAGTCAGAATCAGAAGCCACCGCAGACCACCTTGCAAAAAAGATCATGCAAGACATCAAAGAAGTGGTCAGTGCTTCCATGATTTAGTTCGAAAAAACTTCTTCCAGTTGATCCACCAATCGATATAAACCCGAGTACGAATGAACGTTTATTTAGACAATGCCGCGACCACAGCTATGGATGATCGAGTAATCGAAGCCATGCTGCCTTTCATGAAAAACCATTATGGTAATCCTTCTTCCGTCCATAGCCATGGTCGAGAAGTACGTTCTGCCATTGAGCGTTCCAGAAAGAAAGTTGCGGAACTTCTAAATGCGAGTCCTTCTGAAATATTTTTCACCTCAGGCGGAACAGAGGCAGATAATACGGCAATTATTTCGGGCATCGAAAGCCATGGAATTACTCACGCCATCAGTTCTCCAATGGAGCATCATGCAGTATTACATACGTTAGAGGTTTGTGAGAAAAAAGGGCACATCAACCTTAGTCTGCTTGATGTAAATGAAAACGGAGAAATTGATTTAGTTCAATTGGAAGATTTATTGAAATCAAATCCAAAATCTCTGATTTCTTTAATGCATGCGAATAATGAAATCGGGAATCTAAACGACTTAGATCGAATCGGCACACTCGCGAGAGAATATGGTGCATTTTTTCATTCGGATACAGTACAGACGATGGGACATTACGTCCATGACCTGAAAAATCTTCCCATTGATGCACTCGTTGCAGGAGGTCATAAATTTCATGGACCCAAAGGATCTGGATTTCTTTATGTGAGAAAAGACAAAAAAATTCATCCATTTATCCACGGTGGAGCTCAGGAGCGAAACATGCGTGGGGGAACTGAAAATGTAATTGGAATCATCGGGATCTCTAAGGCTTTAGAAATTGCTTATGAAGAAATGGCCTCTCACCAATCCCACATTGAGGGTGTGAAAACTCATTTCATCGAGCAGCTTACGAAAGAAATTCCAGGGGTAAGTTTCAACGGACTATCAGGTGATTTAAGTAAAAGCCTTTATACGGTGCTAAATGTAAGTTTGCCAGCCTCTGAATCTAACCGGGGAATGTTGCTGTTCAATCTAGACTTGGCAGGTATTTCTGCATCTGGGGGATCTGCATGCAGTTCTGGAGCAACTGTTGGCTCTCATGTACTTCGTGCCCTCAACCATACACCTGAGCGGGATGCAGTTCGTTTTTCATTCAGCAGATTCACTACCATCAAGGAAGTGGATTATACAATTACTCAATTGAAAGAACTCTACTCAGTAGAAGCATAAAATAAAAAAGGAGCCGTTAAGCTCCTTTTTTGATTACACCATTTTGGGAATGGAGTTCTAATTTTTCTCATTTTAAACTTCTCACTTCCCTTTGTACCCAATGGAATAAGGAGTCCAAATTTCATAGATTGGTGAGCCAGTAGAGCTTAAACCACTGTGATGCCATTCCCCATCGATTACTTGGAAATCAAATCCTAGCTCAGCACCAACCCGGCTATCATCTCGTGAAAAAAAGGTAATAGTTTCCACGTATTTGCCGTCTTTTGCAGTGTAAGTTCCCCCGCCAGTTCCGGAAAATTCTTTGGTTTCAGAATTAAATGCGATCCATTGAAATCTGCCACCACTAAGGATTTTTACAGTTCGTCTTGCTCCTGGAGTAGATCTTGAGATTTCGTTGTCACGCTTTCGACCTGTGATGACCCAATTGCCTGTTAGGTCATTTGATTCATCCGATATTTTCTCCCAGATTTCCACAAGCATTCCATTATCAGTGGTACCAGAAATGACCATTTTACCATTGACCAGGTCTAATTTGAAAATGGTGGAAGTGCCTACTTGAAGTGGATTTAGAGTGAAAAAATCCAGTGTTTCGATGTATTTGTCTGCTTCCAAAGAATATGGACCACCTCCCGCAGCTATAAAATGATTGTCTGATAAGTTCTTAGCGCCAAATGAAAAGTAGTTGTCCTGATAGATCTTGATGTACTCGACATCCGAGATGGCATTCCCATTTTGATGGGTAAGTTTCCATGCTCCACTCAAATCTTGTGCAGCAACGAAATGTGAAACTAGGAAACAAGCGAGCAAAAGTGCAGTCTTCATAAGTGTTCAATTTTGATGGATGATTCAAATTCTATAACATTCGGCAAAAAAACAATCAAATCTTTGTAATAGGTTTGAGGAAAGCATTCCAAGGTAAAAATCGTATGTCTAAAACTTTCACATTGGGAAACTCCAAAGAGCAAATTCAAAATTTGCTTCCGGATTCAGTTATCAAGCGCGTAAAAGTGGGTGAGCGATCGATTGGATTGGTCAGGAGAGGTGAGAAATTTTTTGCCTTTAGCGGAACTTGTCCACACCGGGGAGCTTCGCTGATCGAAGGAAGTATCAATGGTTTGGATGAGCTTATTTGCCCCTTGCATCAGTACAGATTTGAACTGAAGACTGGAAAAGTAAGTGTTGGTTCTTGTGGTGATTTGGAGGTGTTTCCGTGTGAATTAACGGCGGAAGGATTAAAAATTTCCATGCCTTATTCTAGCAATAGTTGATTCGATTCAGCAGTTGGTTCTGATGATTTTGCTGTAGATTTGAATCCAAAACAAATCGAACTATGCATTGGGAAGAGTTTGGATATCGATGGATTAGAATCGCTTCAATTACAACAGCCCGTTATTTTGTAATTGCGGGTTTGGCATTTTTCATTTTTTACGTGCTTTTTCACAGCTATTTGGCACACAGAAGATCTCAGCCAAATTTTCCAGGCTGGAAGCATTATTCCAGAGATATCATTTACTCGCTGATCACTATTTTGATATTTGCCACCATAGGCAGCTTGGTTTTTATAGTTTTTAGGGATTACACGAACCTCTATGATCCTTGGGATAAGTATGGAGCCTTTTATTATTTCCTCACCTTTCCTGCCATGTTGCTGATTCACGATGCGTACTTCTATGCCACCCATCGCTTCATGCATCACCCTAAACTTTTCAAATACATCCATAAAGTTCATCACCTTTCCACTAATCCATCGCCTTGGACTGCCTATGCTTTCCATCCCCTAGAAGCAATTTTGGAAGCAGGAATTATCGTAGTTATTGCGTTTACTCTACCTGTAAATCAACCCGCATTGGGGCTATTCCTGCTTTTTCAATTTGTTTATAACGTTTACGGTCATTTGGGTTTTGAACTATACCCAGCAAGATTTAACAAAACTTGGATTGGAAAATGGGTAAATACAGGAACTGCGCATAATCAACATCACCAGTTTTTTCATGGGAATTACGGGCTTTATACGCTGATTTGGGATCGACTTTTTGGAACACTCCGAAAGGATTATGATCAAAAGTATGAGCAGGTCACAGAAAGAAAGAAGTGATGCTTTCGAAACCCAAATGATCCCTAGATCTCCTTTTCAGGAATTCTGTAAGTCTATCATTTTCATTTGCTGCCCTTCGTAAAAAAGCCGATATTCCAATTGGTTACTTTTCCTGATTTCTATGAAAAACTATTTCTATTCCATCTCATTGGTCTTATTAATTCTTGCCGGTTGTCAAGAAAAAACTGGAGATATAGATTACACAGATTGGTCTCATTACGGTGGACCTGAAGACGGCGCTCGTTACTCCTCTTTATCCCAAATTAATACTAAAAACGTTGCGCAACTTCAGGTGGCATGGACCTACGAGACTGGAGATGCAACCGAGCGATCACAGATTCAATGTCAACCGATCGTGGTGAATGGCTTGCTTTACGGATCCACTCCCAAGTTGAATGTTTTTGCGGTGGAGGCTGCTACTGGCAGGGAAGTTTGGCGATTTGATCCATTTCAAGTTTTGGGAGGAGAGAATAGCTGGGCTGGGACCAATCGGGGTGTAAGCTATTGGGAAGATGGGGCGGATAAGCGAATCCTATTTGGCGCAGGTAATTGGTTGATGGCGGTAGATGCACTAACTGGTGAACCAATCGCTGATTTTGGGGAAGGTGGAAAAGTGGATTTAAGAAAAGGGCTAGACACAGATCGAGAAGATTTCTTGATTGTCGCCAATGCTCCCGGAGTAGTTTACAAAGATTTGCTGATTATTGGAATGCGACTTTCCGAAGGCTTGGATGCCGCTCCTGGCCATATTCGTGCTTATAATATTCGGACAGGTAAAAGAGAATGGATTTTTCACACCATTCCAAAAGAAGGTGAAGTTGGATATGAGACTTGGGACCCTACAACGATATCCCAAATCGGTGGAGCAAATAACTGGGCGGGGATGACGGTCGACCAGAATCGCGGTATTGTATATGTGCCTACAGGCTCAGCTACCTATGATTTTTGGGGAGGGTATCGTGCTGGAGACAATCTCTATGCGAATTCCTTGCTAGCCTTGAACGCAGAAACAGGCGAACGAATCTGGCATTTCCAAGCGGTCCACCATGATGTCTGGGATCGAGATTTTCCAGCGAACCCCAATTTGATCCGAATTCAGAAAGATGGAAAATGGATTGATGCTGTGGCGCAGATTTCCAAGCAGGGCATGACTTATGTCTTCGATCGTGCGACTGGTGAACCCGTTTGGCCGATTGAGGAAACCCCCGTGACTCAATCTACTTTGCCAGGTGAAGTTACTTCCCCGACTCAGCCCATGCCGACTTTGCCAGAACCTTTTATGAAAATGGCTTTTCAAGAATCTGACCTACTCAGTTTGAAACCGGAGTGGAAAACAGATATTCAAGCCCAACTAGCCAATGCCCTTCTTGGAGATACTTGGCTGCCGCCCAATGCGGAAAAATCCATTGTACTTTTTCCTGGAATGGACGGAGGAGGTGAGTGGGGTGGGGCAAGTTTTGACCCGACGACACAAACGATGTATATCAATGCCAATCAAATCCCTTGGCTGATTACCATGTCTCCAAATGTCAATTTTGAAAATGTAGGGCAGGCAAATTACACCACTTATTGTGGAAACTGTCACGGACTTGAGCGCAAAGGAAATCCCCCCGCGATTCCAAGTTTGATTGGTATTGCAGCTAAATATTCTCCGGACTCCTTGGATTATTTACTCCGAAAAGGGAGAGGTGCTATGCCTGCGTTCGATCACATTTCCAAAGAAAATCGGGCAGTCCTGGTTGATTTTCTTTTGGGAAAAGAAGAAAGTGAAACAGATAAAAAAGAATTGGAAAGTAAATCCAGCCAACTCAATCCTCGCTATGTCATGAATGGATATAAAAAATTGGTAACCAAAGAAGGGCTTTATGGCTCCAATCCGCCATGGGGATTGCTTACCGCAATCGATATGAATACCGGAAAGAAAAAGTGGCAAGTAACTCTAGGGGAAATTGATTCGCTAAGCGCTCAGGGATTTGCACCTACGGGAACAGAAAATTATGGAGGACCAGTGGCTACCGCAGGGGGATTGCTTTTCATTGCCGCCACTAAGGATGAAAAGATTCGTGCTTTTGATAAAGAAACAGGCGCATTGCTTTGGGAAGCAAAACTACCGGCTTCTGGCCATGCCACTCCAGCAGTCTATGAGATGAATGGAAAGCAATTTTTGGTGATCGCTTGCGGTGGAGGCAAAGGAACCAAAAGTGGAGATTCCTATGTGGCATTTGCGTTGCCGGATAATTGATTTAAATCGCTTGCCCGAAAGTGATCAGATTATTGTCCGGGTCTAGCAAAGAAAATTCCTTTTGCCCCCAAGGTTTGAGCTGTAATGGCCCATTTGGATGAATCTGTACTTTGTCTGCGATAAGGCTTTTATATAAGGCATCGATTGCATCGGTACGGATATAAATCTGCCCATAATTTTCTTTGGGGTCCAACTCCTTAAATAGAAAGAAATGAATTTCAATTTGGTCTTTCTTTACCATCAAATATTCAGGAAATCCCGGCCCTCCCATTTCATGAAACCCCAATTTGTTCAAGTAGTAATCCTGTGTGATGGCTTTATTCCGCATGGGAATTTTTGGATGAATAGCTGTAAGCATGAGTTTATTAAGGAAGTGAAATATAAAATTTTTAGTTGGCTAGATGGATTGATTTTGAAGAAATCATTGAAAATCCAATCGCTATAAACCAGGTACAAATTCCTGCTACTACGATTCTAAATCCAAACAAATTAATAAAGTTGAAGGTAGAAAAGGAGGAAAGAAGCCCAATCAGACAGAGCAAAAATCCTAAATACGCGATCCAATTTTTAAATCTCCCAGTTTGAATAATGCAGACTGACCAAACAAGGATTGCTATACCAATGCCAGAAATTAATATGTAGTCCATGGCGGCATTGAAGTTTTTTCCATAGGTCAAAATAGCTTTGATGAGTTTCGGATCAGCATTAGCCACGAATTCTTCACTGATGAATAGGGGTAAAAGCAAGCCATTAATTGCTGCAGCCATCATACCTGCAAAAAGACTAAATATCATAAAACAGAATCCTAATACCGAAAATTGATTCTTGGAATCCAAGCTTTTAGCCAAACCCCAAAAACCAAAAAGGAGAATTGGCATCGTCCCGATCGCCAAGCTATGCGTACTAATGATAAGTGTTTTGATACGAAGAATCTGTTCAATACTTCCTCCGGCTGGATGAAGCACCATGGTAACCAGGAGTAAAACCGATCCAAGCAAAATGCTAATCCCAGCTAATTTTTGAAAATCATTTTTCATGAGTCTTATTTTTTTGATACATCAAAATTCCTCAAAATTCTTGGCCAGAACACTTGATTGCAATCAAGAAATTCAATTACCTGCTTGCAGCTCGAACTCGACTTAAGGTTTCCGGAGTCATTTTCAGAAATGAAGCGATCATTTTTAAGGGGAAAACCTGAACAGCTTTTGGGTTAATTTTTAAAAATAGATCGTAGCGTTCAGACGGGCTCAGCGATTGATTTGCAAAAGCTAATTGAAGAGATGATTGCTCCATTAATTTCCCCAGTTGAAAAAAAGTTGGGGATCTATTTATCAAGGAATGAATAATATCAAGGCGAAGCTCTAAAACCTCGCTGGGTTGAAAGGCCACGATCGTTGATGTAGATGGCTTTTGTGAAATAAAACTTTGCTGATTTAAAAACCAATCGCCGGGTAAGTGAAGATCAACTATTTGCTGATCAATGTCTTCGAGTTGAAATTGATAAAAAGCCCCAGAATTCAAAAGATATATAGACTGGCAGATCTGACCTTCAACGAGTAAAGTCTCTTTTTTCTTGATTTTTCGCTCGACACATAATGATCTTACAAGTTCTGATTCTTCATTAGTAAATGTTCCAATATCATTGAGCATTTCAATTAAGTTTTGAGCTGTTTGTTTTTAATCTCCAGTATTCCCTAAAAAGACATTCACTTTTGGATTTATAGGATTTCCAGACATCCTTCGCAAAAGCACCACTTGTCCACTATGGTAGATCATATCAGCAATCGGACCGTTAATCATGTTCCAAAAGGGGTATTCCGCTTTGTTTTCTCCTCGTTGAAAAATGATTTTTAGCGCTGCAATTTCCGCCTCGCTTTTTCCAGCAAGCAATCCGCTGGCCTCCTGAAGACTTAACAATGTTTTTTCCCGGCATTCTGAATAAGTCATTTTGGAATAATCAACTGGCTGGATGTTGGGTACATTTTTAGCACCATTCAGGATGACTTGAGAGAGCCCAAAAAGATGCGTGATGGTTTCCATGGTATTTCTCGATTCTTCTGTTGGGATGAATTCCAGATCTTTTTCAGTCAGTCCCTCAGTCGCCCAATAATATCGAAATCCCAAACCATCAATCATCCTGCTGAGCACATTTCCACCGGTATAGCTGCCCTCTTGATCTGGAATTTTAGAAAAAGGGAGGGGTGTTGAGCTTGTTTGCGCATGTCCAAAATTGGAGCAAAGAATAAGTAAAGCCGTGAATGCTAGCAATCGTTTCATATCAAGGGGTTTGGTAGTAAACTATAAAAAAGAATTTCTTACATCCGCTGGACAGTCAATCCACCATCTACGGAGATAATCTGCCCAGTGGAATAAGGCAAGTCCCCGCGAACCATTGTTGCCACCACTTTGCCGATGTCTTCCGGCATTCCCATTCGCTGCTCCAATGTAAATCCACTTTTTACAGCCTGGTGATAGGTCTCGCGAACTGCTTCGATCATATCCGTCTCGATGACACCGGGACGTATTTCATAGACGGGGATGTTAAATTCCGCCATTTTCACAGCCAACACCGTGGACATCATGGATGCCGCCGATTTTGACATGCAATAAGAGGCCCGTTTTGTGGAAGCTACGATTGCTGAAACTGACGTCACATTTATGATTGCAAATTCTCGGCTTGGCTCTGCCAATTTTGCTTCAGCCATCCACTTGGCTATTTCTTGTGTGAGGAAAAATGTCCCCTTTTGATTGATATCTACGACGTAATCATAATCTTCTTCTGAGATTTCAAAAATATCACTTCTCACTCGCGGTGCCACGCCGGCATTGTTCACGAGTACATCGATTTTCCCAAATTTTTCTCGCATTCCTTGGACAATTCCTTTTCGCCCTTCGGAGGTCCCGATATTTCCCTGTACATATTCTACTCTTATTCCCAAGGCTCGTAGGGTCGCCAGATTTTCCGCTGCATCTGATTCCTCGCGCACACCATTGATGCCTAGGTCAAGTCCCTCTAATGCAAGTTTTTTAGCGATTCCAAATCCAATTCCTCTACTTCCTCCGGTTATTAATGCGACTCGATTCATGTACTTTTTAATTGTTTCAAAATGGAATATTCCTCCATTTCCTTGTAAAAAGGATCTAGAGGGAAACAGCCGGAAATCATCCCGTTTCTTGGAGCTGTAGTGCAATCTGAAAAAGTTCGGCAAATTTTCCCACGCTTTAGGACATTTCCAGCTAAAATATCGGCGGGTAAATCAGGATAGCTTAATACCATTCGGCCCAAGCCAATGGAATCTGCTTTTGAAGAATGCAGTACTTCTTGGGCTACATTTGGGAGCCACTCCTGTAGATAGGAATAGGCCGAACCCACCACATAAAAGTCTGGAAACGCAGCTTTGACAGCAGCAGTCGCGGCGATCTGCCGGGCTACTCCAGCAAGGGGGTCTTCAGGTGGCTGATAGCCATCTGATGGAGGAAATAAAGCTGGACGTTGAATGTGAGGATTGTAATAAGGACTACCTGCCGTGGTACATAGCAATTCGATCCCTAGTTTTTGAAGTTCTTGTAGAAATGCGAAAGGTTCTGTCAAATCAGTTTTCAAGCCTGTTTGATCTGCCCCAAAGGCATTGGTATAAGTTTCCGAACTGGCAGGAATTCCGATTTCATCGGGGCCTTTTTGGAAAGGCATCCAATCAAAAATACTCATCCGGACACCAATTTCTAAACCGGGAGCCTCTGCTCGAATACCGGCAACAATTTCTCGAAGAAATCGGCTTCGATTTTCCATCGATTTCCCAAATCGGCCTTCGCGCTCGTAGCTGCTGAGAAATTCATGCCCCAAGTATCCATGACAATGTTTAATGTCCACAAATTGAAAACCTGCCTGCTGTGATCTCACTGCTGCAAGCACGTAATCGTCAATCAATTCGCTAATCTCTCCATCACTCATTATTGGGTAATCAGCTGCCAAGCCAAACTTTTTATTCAAAATAGGATGGGAATATAAAATCTTAGGCTCCATCTTAGTTTTGCTATTCGGCTTGCAAAACCTCCCCGAATGTGTGAGCTGAAGTCCAGTCAATAAATCTTCAGTGGTCCCAAACTTCTCGCGATGCGCATCTTGGACCAGATTGAAAAGGCCCTCGAAATCGGGCAAATTCGCTTCATTCATCAAAAGTTGATTGGGATTGGCTCTGCCCTCATGGCGAACCGCCACAGCCTCACATCCCCAAAGCAACTTAGCTCCGCTCTCTGCAAAATTTCGCCAGCGGCGCTTTGTCAGTTCCGAAGGCTTACCATCTTCTGTTCCATCCCAGCCTTCCATGGGAAGAATACAAAAAGAATTTCCAATGCGATTGCCTTCTCGGGTTACATGAGTTTTTGAAAATGGGGAATCTGATCCGGATTTTAGTTCCAAATCAAATTCGAGCGGAATCCCTTGCTCTTCTAAGTAGGATTTGAATTGCTCGGCGGTTTTCAGCTGGGCAATTCGGGGGAATTTTGGCTTATGCTTTTCGGTACTCATATCGGTTTTACACAGTTGAAAAAGCTATAATAAGGTTCTTTATTTTTGATTCGTTGAATCAATAGCGCCAACTCTCGGGCATGATAATCTCCCCACATGCAAGATTCTCCATAGGGAGCTTTTCCTGGTTCTGGTGCATAATCCCAACCGTTTGGTTGATGGTAAATCGCGTGAAGAATTAGCCCCTGATGTGTTGGCTCAGTGGAAAGATAGGGCTCTTGAAATAAGTGATAAGC
>JAHEBE010000032.1:0-1758 GCA_024642365.1 Algoriphagus sp. | reverse complement strand
ACATCATTCTCTCCTTGAAGGACATGCCCTAAGCCATGAGAAACTACTAAAGCTCTGCAGGAACGAATCGTATCCACAAAAAGGGAGTGTGGCCCATTGAAAGAATAAATAAATCCTCCGCTGGGTATGGAAGTCCAGCGAGTGGCTTGCACTGCTCCACTTACTTTTAGCGCCAGTTGATAAAATTCTTTTTCCCAATTACTCGCTTCAATTTTCCCCTCATTGATCATTCGGAGCAAATTGCCATAGGTGCTGACGTTATTGAACCCATGATCGTGAACTCCTGTGTGGGTCAGGTGAGGGGCCATTTTTTCGACCGTGTTTTTTCTCCCGATCTCTAAAAATTCAGAATCACCAGTTGCGTCGAATTGTAATAAAGCAGCACCGTATTGAAAACCTTGGGTCCATTCGGTCCAACCGCGACTTACATATTTTCCTCGTTCAGTAAATACAGGAGCTCCTCTGCTAGGATCATGAGCAGCTTCGATTAAGCGAATTTTTTGAGCTGAAAGTTCCCAAAAATGGGCGAGTGGACCTTCTAAACTTTGGATTGAAATGTTTGGATTAAGCTTCATTTTTGTTTTTTGAATTGAAATGATGACGAAGCATCAACACACTTGTGCCTAAGGCTAGGATGCCATACATCACAAAATCTAATGGTTGCCCTAGGATCGTATTGGGCACTAATTCCAATAACGATAAAATAAAATACGCAAGGCCAAGACTAGAAAGTACCAGCAATCCTTTTGGTGGATTTTTGAATATTACAGCTCCCAAAACCACTGGAGCGATCATCGAAGTACCTGTAAAACTTACCCGTGCCAAAAGCACAAGTTCGTCAGACATGTAGGTGGAAAAAACCAAGACGATGATTGAAAAGACCAAAATAGAAATCTTGGTGGCACGCATATTTGCCTGATCTGAACCGGTTAATAAGGATCTCAATTCAGTTCCTAAAGCAAAGATCTGAGCATTGGTAGTGGATAAACATGCCGCAAATAAACCAACCACAGCCAGAGCAGCGACTGGTACAGCTTGATCAAAAAGCAAGGCTTGAGTAAGGAAATCCGCGGTACTCGCTTCGGGATAAGCTATCGCTCCATAAAGCCCAATAAATGCCGTAGGCAAAATTACTAGAATGGCGAAAATCCCTACCGCATAAGCCATTCGATGGACTGATTTCAAATTTTTCATCACGACTAATCTCGTGGTGAATTGCGGCTGAGAAACGGGAATAAGGACAATTGCTATTGCGGAGGCTATTAGGAATTGACTACTGAAAAGCCCTTTTGGACCTGGGAGACTAAGTAATCCAGCATTAGTTTCGGCTACCTTATTCAAAGCTATTTCAAGGCCACCAGCCATTTTCAGACAAGTAACTCCAATGATCCAAATCACGGCCAACATGATGACACCCTGAATGGCATCGCTGTAAACGATGGCCTTCAGTCCACCGATCTGTGAATAAACCAACATGATTACCACCAAAACTGCAGACCAAGCCCAAGAAGGAAGCATAGCGGGAAAAGCCGCATCCAGAAATATGGAAATTCCCCTGATTTGAATCGAAACATAAGGAATCAAAAACAGAAATGAACTTACGAATAAAAGGTAACCGGCATACCGATTACCATAGCAGGATTTCATCAATCCTGCTACTCCTTGATATCCAACCAATGCTGCACGTTTGCGAAGTGAATAGCCAAACCAAATCAGGAAGAATACCATCAGGGCATCAGAAAAAGCCAAGAAAATCCA
>JAHEBE010000280.1 GCA_024642365.1 Algoriphagus sp. | reverse complement strand
CTTTCTTCATTTTACTGATTTTGGAGCGATCAATTAGGTCCTTATTTTCTTTTCTGCCATCCACATGAAGGGTAATGACGTCACAAGTTTTTAACAATTCATCTAAAGAATCAATTTTTGTAGCATTTCCGAGGGCTAGCTTTTCAATGACATCGTAATAAAATACGTTCATCCCCATATTTTCTGCTAAAACAGAAAGTTGTGC
The DNA here is from genome assembly GCA_024642365.1 of Algoriphagus sp. Taxonomy (GTDB): domain Bacteria; phylum Bacteroidota; class Bacteroidia; order Cytophagales; family Cyclobacteriaceae; genus Algoriphagus. The sequence goes on along the minus strand of JAHEBE010000280.1, from coordinate 4,072 downwards.
GCCTATATTCCCATACCCTATAATACCCAGTTTTTTACCTCTTATTTCAAAACTTCCAGAGGCAGATTTATCCCATTTTCCTTGGTGCATTGCCGCAGTCTTGTCAGCAAAATTCCGCATTAAGAAAATGATCTCGGCAATAGCCATTTCCACAACAGATCGCGTATTTGAGAAAGGAGCATTAAATACGGCAATTCCTTTTTCTTGACAGGTAACTAAGTCAATTTGGTTTGTTCCAATACAAAATGCACCAATAGAAAGTAGGCGATTGGCGTTTTCCAGCACCTTTTTGGTAACATTTGTTTTGGATCGAATACCAAGAATTGAGATGTTTTTGATTTTTTCACAAAGCTCTTCCTCACTCATAGCGGAGCTTATCACCTCAACTTCATATCCTTCCTCATTAAAAAGATCTACTCCAATTTGATGAACGTTTTCCAGGAGAAGAACTTTAATTCTGCTTTTAGGATAGGAAAACTTCTTATTCAAATTGTTGACGTATAGAATTTCGTCCAAACTTGGGGCGATGTGATCTGCTTTGGAAGTGACCCGAGGGCGGCTAACATTTTCCGTAAAGGCGTAAAACTTATTCGCTAAACCAGATGCTTTGATCTCATAGTCAGTATAACCATCACCAATCACATAAATATCTCCATCTAGGTTGATTCGCTTGATTGTTTCGGCTTTGCCATTATTTTTCGAAAGTGGGTTTTCTCGATTAAAATCAATAATTCGACCCGATTCATCATACACAAATTCATTGGCAAAAACATTGGTTTCCTGAATCCCATAATCGCCTACGATAGGAATGATGAAGTCCTTGAAACCATTTGAAATAATAAAAATATTCCCTGAATTCTCTTGGAGAAACTCTTTGTTTCGCTCAAATGACTTGGATACTTTTTGCCTCAAAGCGGTCACTAAATCTGAGATTTGACTTTTAGTAGCATTCAAAATCTCTAGTCTCTGTTCCAAGCTCTCTCGGAAGGTCAAAGTGCCGTCCATTCCTTTGTCAGTAATGTCAATAATCGACTGCAATTTTCTATCCCGATCGGGATCTCCAGAAAGACTGATTTCGCCTAAAATATCCAGGGCTTCTACTTGTGTGAATGTACTGTCGAAATCAATAATGAATTTGGTGGTTTGAGGCATGAGTAGGTTTGAAATTATTATTCCCTGTAAAATTACAGCATTGTTAAAAAATTGGAAGTTTTATTGAAAAAATTGTTTCAATTCTTTTCAATAATAAATTTTTTCCTAAAAAATCGGATAAGTTTTAAAGCAGCAATTCAGAATTAAAGTTTCAGAATCTTTTCTCGAATCCTTTTTCATTGGCTTTAATGCATTATTTTTGGACAAATTATTCGACTATCCTATGAAAAAGCAGCTTTTAATTTTTGCCCTATTTAGTATTGGTTTGGCCTTTTCTTGTCAAACTGAAAAAAAAGAAACTGAAACTAATTTAGAAACTGTTGCAGAAGTGCCAGGTAATTATGGAGCAGAAATATCAGATGATGGGATAACTGCATCTGTGGATATGATCAATCAGGTTGAAGTTTCCGGAACATTTGAAGGAAAAATTGAAGGTAAAATCAACGAAGTTTGCACCAAAAAAGGATGCTGGTTAACGATGGATCTTCCAAATGGAGAATCAATGCGAGTTACTTTTAAAGATTACGGATTTTTTGTTCCTACAGATTCTCAAGGATTTCCTTTGGTATTGGAGGGAGTAGCAACCTTAACGACCACCGATGTAGCGACTCTTCAGCATTTTGCCGAGGATCAGGGAAAAAGCCCAGAAGAAGTAGCCGCGATCACCGAGCCAAAGCGAGAAATTACTTTTGAGGCAACAGGAGTAATAATCAAAGCCAAAGCTTAATCGAATGCCCATCGCATTAGACAATCTTCGGGTCGGGAGAAAATATCAATTAATCAATCAAGGCGAGATTCGAAAATTGGAAATTATTGCCCGTCTTCGAGGTGCCAATTTCAAAGTAAAGGACCTAGACACGCTAGAGTTCTACACTATCGAAGAATTATTACAATGGGGACGTGGCAAAGATTATGACCTCGATGAATTGTATTACTAGCAAGTACAATTTCTTTTAAGTAATTCTTGTCACCAAGAGCTAAAACACAATTTGCTTCCTTGCCAAAAATTCTCTCATGTCTAAAATCAGTAAGACTCAGGCTATTTTAACCGCAAAATGCCCTCAATGTCGGGAAGGAAATCTTTTCGAAGGCTCAAAAATGAGTTTTAAAAATCTATCTGCAATCAACCATGAATGCAAGGTTTGTAAAGCGAATTTAATGCCCGAGCCTGATTTTTATTATGGTGCGATGTACATCAGTTATGCTTTTTCAGTAGCGCTCGTTATCACTGCCTTGGTTGCTTTAAATGTGCTTATTCAAAAGCCTGCACTTTGGATGTATTTAAGTTCAGTATTTATAGGTAATATTTTGTTGCTTCCTTTGATGCTCCGTTATTCAAAAGTACTTTACCTATACTTAGCCAGTAAGCTGAAATACAGGGGTTTTTAATTTTAATTCAAGTATCGCTTGGGAGAAATAAGAAGAAGCAAAAGACTGGCTGTGGCTAAAACTATTAGAAAGAGTGCGGGTAATCCTCCAATTACTGAAAGCATCCTAACCCCATCTACGCCGGCAAAAGTGATCATAAAATAAGCTAAAGAAGCGATCAAACTTCCCCACATTACTTTTAGATTAACATCAGTTTTAAATGCGTCATTGCTGGTATTTTTCATACTAATACTTGCCAAAGCATCAGTACTTGAGTCTGCTGAAGTCACAAATGAAATAAACATAGCCAAGATAAAAAGTTGGGCAAACAACTTAAAATACCCCATATCAGAAACTACTTGGTATATGATTGATTCTGGGCCTTTCGTTTCGAGTAAATTTTGATAAAACTCGGGAGCTGCTTGAGCAAATTCCAGTGTCGCACCTCCAAAAACACTCATCCAAAAAGAACAAAATAGCGCAGGAAGAAAAAGGTTAACCACCAAAAATTCTCTCACAGTGCGTCCTATTGCGATTTTACCTAAAAAAAGTGCAGTAATAGGTGCCCATGCGGTCCAAATAGCCAAATTAAAAGTAGTCCAATCGTAAGTCCATTGATTTCCAGCTCCGGATAGTTGCAATCCCAAATCGAAAAAATATTCACCATAAGTTGCCATGTTAATAATGAATTCGGGAAAGATTGTTGATCCCTGACCAAGAATAACAAAAAGAATAAGTAGGATAACAAAAAGCCCAAAATTGAAAAGTGATAGAAGCCGGATTCCCCTTTCGATTCCCGTTGCAGCTGATATCAGGAACGTGAGTAAAATCAAAAGTGCCACAACTGGTTGAATTAGATAGAGCTGCCATTCCGGAAAAAAAGATTGAATCCCGCCCGAAATACTTAAAATACCCCCACCTAGGGCAGCTGACATTCCAGCAACCAAAGCAAAAAGGCAGATTGAATCTATAAATCCAGCCCAATTTCGAGCTTGAGTAGATCCGGTAATAGGTTTGATCGTATTAAAAAGAGAATAAGTAGGTTTTTCTGAGTATACCATAAGTCCAAAAACCAAAGCTGGAACAGCGTAAATAGCGTAGGGGATAACCCCCCAATGAAACATTAATGCCCCCAATGCGAAGTTTTTTGCTTCCGGAGATTTAGGCGTGATTAAATAAAATTCTGGAGGAAATAAAAAATGGTTTAGCGGTTCTGCACTTCCCCAAAACAAAATACCGACTGCGATTGTGGTACAAAGGACTATTGAAAACCAACTTAATAATGTCAAGCGTGGCTGAGCCATTTTTCCACCGATTCGATAGTTGCCTAATGGCGAAAAAAAGACAGCAATAAGTAATGCAAACATCGCAAAAGCTGTCCAACTAAATCCAAGTGAAAAATTTATCAAAATCACTTCTTGGATATTTTTAATTTTAGTCGTGACTATTTCAGGTATAAAAACGAAAAGAACAACGGCCGAAATCAGGAGCAAAAAAGGGGGCCAGAAAACAAATGGCCTTACATTTAGCTTAAAAAAAGACTTGGATTTTG
>JAHEBE010000279.1 GCA_024642365.1 Algoriphagus sp. | reverse complement strand
TCAATGACTGGCTTCGTGAGCCGCAATTGCGAAATATCAAAAATTCCAGTGGATTCTAATTGGCTCAAATTATTGTGCTTGATCCCAAGCTCTTCAATTTTTGCTGAAAAAATTGGTTTGCCTGGATTTCCAGTTGTGCTTTTTGGGATAATTTGAAAATTCGAAAAAATCGTTTCTTCTAGCTTATTGTCTATTACTAATGAAGAAAATTTGATGTTGTGTATACTATCTGGCATCGCAAAAGAAAAATCCTCCAGTCTCAAACTAATATCCTCAAATAGCCCGGAAAAATTCTGAGATGAATTCATCGTTGAGTCAAGCAAAAGACCGCTTACCCCAAGATCAAAATTGGTTTTAATCGATTGAACATCATTATTACCTACTACATAGTTTATGGACAATGATGAATTCAAGGCATCAATTTTACTAATCCGAACTTCTTCAATTGCTTTTGGCAGGGACTTTTTGGCCTGTGAGTTTTTAGTCGAATTATTGTCTTTGGACTGGAAAGCCCGATTGATCTCTAGATCGATTTTACTTCCATTTACTGATAATTGATCGAGTGCAAGTTTGTTATCAAACAGGAAAGACTGCAAATCCACTCCTTCAAATGCCACTTGTGGTAGTGTGACTTGAAAAGCAATTTTACTTTTCAATTGATCAGAAGGATAAAGTCTGAGATTATCAATTACGATCGTTTTTGACTTTGAATTATAATTAAGCTTATCCGTGTCAATCTCATAATTTCCACCCGCCACATTAAAGGAATACTTCTTCAAACTCAAATCGATCTCCTCTGAAAACAAAGTTCGTCCTTCTGCAATAGGCTTTCCACGCTCAACCAAAAACCCTTTCAAATAGAGGGAAAGACTATCCTCACTGATGGAAATATCTTTTTTGCCAGAAAAATTTTCATACCGCACTCGACCATTACTAAAGCTAACTGAATCAATACTAATGTAAGAGAAATAGGAGGCTAACAAATCCTCCACCTCCCCAGCTGAGTTCATTTGAGTCTCTTCTGGTTTCTCCTTTTCTTTCTTCTTTTTAAATCTACTTAGCTCAGCGATTGGCGATGGTATAAAAATTCGTTCGACAATCAGCTTCTCATCCCAAAAGGCTGATTTTAAATCAATCCCTTCAATTCTGAACTCTGGCACTTTCACATTGATAGCGACAGCCTTGTCATAGCTTTCTAAATCAGAAGAAATTGATTCTGGATTTTCAGGTTTTAATTCGAAATCCTGGATGAGTACTAGAGATTGCTTTGAATCAATAATTACTTTCCCTGCTGAAAACTGGTGTAGGTTATCCCGAAGTTTAAGCCGGTATTTGTCGAGACTGAGAACCATTTCATTGGCAAGAAAAATATCCTGAATCGAAGACTTAAGATTCGGCTGAATTTTCACTTCTTCCAACAACAGACTAAAGCTTTCAAAACCGATGTCGTTACTTCGAATGCCGGCCTCATCCGCAAACTGCACCTCTCCATTATTCAACTCCACTCGCTTTATTGCTACCGCATCCATATAACCTTGAAGTAATTCGGAAGCTTTGCCTTCTTTGAAAGGCTTCTTTTCCTTTTTCTTCAATTCTGTAAATTCAACCTTGGGTGATTCGATGATCAATTCATCCATTTCTAATCTACCCTCATTATAGAATTTCTTCAAATTGGCGTTATTCAAAGCCAACTTCGGCAAGGAAACACGGATAATATTATCCAATTCGTCATTCAAAATTGCTCCAGCTCTGGGTTCAATCCTGACATTTTCGACGAGTAATTCATCTTTAAAGGAGGATAAACTTACGCGATCACCGAAAAGGACGTGGACATTGTCCGATAGATACAAACTAGCTCCGCGAATATCCATGGATGCTTCTTGGCCATAAAAAAATTGGTTGTTGCGCTGCGCTTCATTCTGACCAAGGTAAAATTTGATCATATTGAAATTCAAATCTTTGATCTCAATCCTATTTTTAAGCGAATCAGTAAAGTCAGAAGTCAGGAAGCTTCCTTGAACCACCGAAAGTTCCTTTATTTCAATTGATTTTAATATTCCCTGAATCAGGTCGTTCAGATCCCCTGTAGAGGCACTATCTCTACTGGTATTCTGCTTTTTCATCACTTTGAAATCCGGATTAGTCAAAACAATCTCATCAATCAAAACCTGGGAGGTCATAAATGCGGTATTTAAATCCACATTCCCAATCCGAAGATCTTTCAATGAAACGTCGTAGTAGGCCTTGCTTTCTACGCCTTTATTTGAGACAAGCTGCAAGCCTTTCAGATCTATTAAATTGTCCAAAGAAGTAACTTTGACTTTTACTGCTGAGGCAGTATGGACTCCGTCTGGCAATGGAAAGTTGACATTGTCCAAGTCAAACTCAAATCCCTTTGCATTAAATGGGGTTTTCCACTCTGATTTGGTAGCCCAATTAATATCTTTAATCAAGAGTTTTGTGTTTTCCGCTTTCAGGGAGTTGTCACTCAAAAAGTTTAAGAAAAACAAATCTGCATGGAGGATCTCAAATTCGTGAATATAAACCCCCGCAAAATTAAGACGGTCCAGACTTTTTCGAATCTCCATTTCCAAGGCTTTAACTCGGGATTCTTTAAGCTTCACCTCATCTTCATCTGCTTTTGGATCCTTTTTCTCAGGTAGCTTAAGGTTCACATTTGGATTATCCAATTCAATTTTTCCAATTGAAATTACGCCATCAGAAAAGCTATACCATAAGCCTTTAATGGCAAACTCATCAAGGTAAAGGTCAAAAAGCGCTTGGTCCTCAGCTGCTGCCGTCGAACCTGTGGGTTTTAAAATTATCCCATCCAGAAAAATCCCTCTTCGTAAGAGTGAAATGTAAACCCGGTTGAATTCCACTTCATAGACCCCTTTCGAGCTTTCATTTATCTTTTTTCGGGTCCAGTTAGACAGAAACAAATTTGATCCGAAATACACGACAAACTCTAAAAATAAAACTGAAAGAAAAATAATAGTAATCACTCTTACTATTTTCTTACGAAAAGGGTGTTTCAGATTTTTAAGGTTTGGTTTAATTTTCATTCAATCAAATTTTTACCAAAATACGGAATAAGAACTATTCCAAATGAAAAAAGCAGCACAATCATGCTGCTTTTAACGAAATAGCTGTAGGAGAAGGATTCGAACCTCCACGAGGTAGTTAGGCAATAGTTCGGTTTGAATTATGCTTTATGCTAGGTTCCCCACCCCCGAGACAGGAGGGCTTGTCTGCCAATTTCAACATCCTACAAGGTGAAGAATTTTAAATCATGCCGTTTGCATGGGATGAAATTGGAAAACAATGAATGTTTTTCGCAATCGATTTAAATTCTGATAGACCAAAATTAGAAATACCATTCGTTTATTAAAATTTTGGCAATATTTATTTTATTTTTTTACAGTATTTATAATAATATAGTCTTTTTATTAAGTTTAATGAATTATAAATTCAAATAATCACAAAAAATTATGAATTCACTAACAGGAAAATTTCAAAATCTTCTATTGAAAAATGAATACATCAAAAAATAATGCCTAAGAAGCAAAAGGGCATAAAAAAACCATGAAACAAAATTTCATGGTCTTAGTCAATTAACAATAAACCCAAAATAACCTGCTGTAGGAGAAGGATTCGAACCTCCACGAAGTAGTTAGGCAAATTTACGAGCTCGGTAAACGCTTTATCCCAGTGACTTCACCCCCGAGACAGGAGGGCTTGTCTGCCAATTTCAACACCCTACAGTGTCGTGTAATTATTTGTATTTTGGTTAGCCAACCTTATGTTGTGCCTTTCTGATACTTCAAATATAGAAGGAGCTTTCGGTTATTAAAAATATTTCAATAAATATTCTAAATTTTTACAGTATTTTTAATGAAATCGTTTGATAAATACAATTATGGTAAAAATTGATTGTTTTTTCCATTTTTGATTAACAAATTTTCAATAGAGCTGCCCTGTTTTATCATTTCGGCTGAAAAATGATTAAAAAAATATCATTTTATCAATGATAATTATTTTTTATTGCCAATATGTCAATAAAAATAGCCTATTCGTAATTCACGTAGTTTCTCCATTTTTCCAAAGCCCCTTCAAAATCTGCTGGTAAGGGGGCTTCAAAATAAAGTTTCTCTTTCGTAATGGGATGAATAAATCCTAATGACTTGGCATGTAATGCTTGTCTTGGAAGAATGTCAAAGCAGTTTTGAACAAAGGCCTTATACTTAGAAAACTGGGTCCCTTTCCGGATTTTGTCCCCTCC
>JAHEBE010000278.1 GCA_024642365.1 Algoriphagus sp. | reverse complement strand
CTGAGTCGTAGGGTACGACCTTCTTTGGCAGGAACCGAAAATACACGACCTCTAGTAGTCATCACCACGCGTTCACCATCATTGCTCAAAGCCATTCCGCTGAGGTAATCCATAGGATTATCCACCCATTTCTCACGCAACTGATCAAAATCCGAAACCAATGAAATAGCCAATGTCTTTGCTGAATTATCTCCAAGACTCATCAATTTGAGATCTGCTCCTACCCGGTAAATCAGCTGATTGCCAGAGATTGAAAACTCCCGAACGTCGAAGCTTGGCTCTTTGCTGAGCTGACTTAACGCTCCGCCATTTTCATCCATCACCCAGACATTTACGATGCCATCTCGGGAAGAGAGAAAATAAACTTTGCCCTGATGGGCGACAGGATGATGATCCTCGCCTTTGTAATCCTTGGTGAGTTTGACAGCCTCAGTTGCTCCTTCGGTATATTTCCAAATTTGTCGGGCTGTACCACCTTCGTAGCGTTTGGTGACATTGTTATGGAAAGTTGGACGTACAAAAAAGTAGGTTTTGCCATCATCGGAGAAGCTCCCTTCGGCGGCCATTTCCAAGGGAAGAAGTTGCTTCGCTCCGGTGGTGACATTGACTGTGACGGTATTCAGTTTTGGTAAGGTGGAATATTGATTGGTGACGTAGGCAATTTCCGTTGCCGATTTCCAGGCGGTAGGAATGGATGCAGTAGGTTCAAAAGTCAGTCGCTTTGGAAGCCCTCCATCAATCGGCATGACATAGACTTCTGTTGGGCCTTCGTAGCTGGCAGCATAAGCAACCCAATCGCCATCTGGGGAAATTTTCGGATCAGATTCATCACCGGGATGAGAAGTCAACCGAGTTGCTTGGCCACCGGAAGTCGAAACTTTCCAAATATCCCCTTCGGAGACGAAGACGATTTGGTCTGAATTCAAATCAGGATGCATGAAATAACCGGGCTGCGTTTGGGCTAAACAAAAGCTAGCGCTCAGGGTAAAAGCGAGTAATAAAAGGTGAGTTTTCAAATTCATTTTTTTAAGGTTGATATTCAAAAAATACAATTTTTATGCAGGGGAAAGAATGGTTTTTACTTAGTAATATCTTATTTTCAGCTAAATAAGTATTCAGATGAAGTAGTATGTTTTTTAGTTGATATGCAAATTTTCATGGATTCGATTTTTTATAAGAATTCAACGAAAGCTTCCATTCTTTCAATTTAAGCTAAAGACCTATTCTTTCATCCAGGTTTTACACAGAGCAATTAATTTTTAACCAGTAGGTGGTTTCTGTTTTGACAAAAGGCGATCTACTTTTTTAAAAGACTATGAATAATCCTAAATCTATTGATTCAAGTTTTTCCCAAAAAAAAATGAGCATTACACCAAGAATGAAACTCTTAAAGAATGTGGGGCTTATTATTCTACTATTCTCCTCCTTCTTTCTATCACCAAACTCCCAAGCACAGATCAATGCCAGTAAGGGTGTTCCGAGCTATACTAATTACGTGATTGGTGACAATAATTTTACAGGCCAGCAGGTTTGGAATGTCAATCAAAATAAAGAGGGCTATCTCTTTGTCGGTACGAGCTCAGGCTTGCAAAAATTTGATGGTAAAAACTGGGAGCTACTCGCTTCCCCTACCACCGAATTTAATACCAATGTACGAGCTACCTTGCTTTCCTCTGACGGCACTTTTTATTTTGGATCTCTTGGAGATTTTGGAATTGTAACCTCAGATTCTCTGGGCAAAATCGTTGAAAAGTCACTTTTGGTAGGGTTTCCGGCAGACATGGTGTTCAATGACATCTGGTCAATCCGGGAAAGCCAAGGTAAAATTTACTTTCAAGCAAGAGAGGCTATTTTCATCTATACCCCAGGCACTGAAACTGAGTCGAGTAATCTCAAAGTATGGAAACCAGATACGGAATTCATGTATGGGTTCAGTCTAGAGGATACGTATTACGCTCACCAAATGGACCTTGGTTTGTTTCGTGAGAAAGCGGGGGTTTTAGAACTGATTCCAGGGAGTGAATTTTTGGGAAAGGATCGAGTACAAGTCTTGGTTCCTTTTCAAAATCCTGCCGAGTTCTTGGTGGGGGCTTTTTCAGGCGGCTTGTACCGATATGATGGGAAAGATTTTAATCCATTTCCAACTGAAATAGATTCATTACTTCAAGGAAGAAGTTTGTACAAGGCATTGGCTCTACCTGATAATACTTATGCGTTGAGTGTATTGGGTCATGGATTTTTTATACTTGACCAACAAGGGAAAATCAAGGGTCACTTTTCCATTAAAAACTCAATCACTGATCAAAGCGTCTATGCATTTTATTTGGACAATACCTCTAACCTATGGGTAGGAACCAATTCAGGTCTTTCCAAAATTGAATTCTTCTCTCCCATCACCCGATTCGATTCGGATGAATATGAAATAGGAAGTCCCTTGTCACTCAATGCTTATGATAATACACTTTACATCGGGACATCCACAACTGTCTTATACCTTGACCAGAAAGACGGCTTGATCAAAAATGTACCTGGGATTCCTAATACCCAGGTCTTTGGGCTCTCAAAAGATGAAAATCAAGTACTGAGCACTGGAGTTGGGATAGTAGAAATCTCCAATGGAAAAGGAACAATGGTTAGCGGAACTGAAAGCTATCAAACTTTGAAAGTGATCATTTCGAAAATGCATCCTGGTTATGTCTTTGCAAGTGGAGGCTTCGGAATCCAGATTTTCAAGCGGCAAAGGGGAAGTAATGGGAATTATACTTACGAAAATATTGGTGCAATTACTGGCGTACAGCGTTCGGTTTATTCACTTGCAGAAAATAGCGAAGGTGAACTTTGGGGTGGAACCCAGGCGGGGATATTATTTCGGGTAATTTTCCAAAAAACAGCCTCAGGGAATCTTGATATCGCTAATGCAAGGGTTCAAGAAATGGGTGAAAAAGATGGAGTCAGAGGATTATCTGGTCTGGTTGTCGGTCCGATTGAAGGGAAAGTGTATACTTCAGGGATTGATGGATTTTATTTTTTCAATTCAAGTACGCAAGAATTTGAGCGGGACCCTGTCTTAAGTTTTTCTGATGAAGTGGCCAATATCAACTTGGATACCTATGGGCTTGCTGCTGCTGAAACAGGCAACGTATACCTGGACTTCAAAGGGGAAAAACGGTTGGCAGTTCGCCAAGCCGATGGTACGTTTATTCTTCAATCCTATCCTTTTAATCTCATCAATTCAAGCACGATCGCATCTACTTTCACAGAACCGACCGGGCAAATTTGGTTTGGAACAAATGAGGGATTGATCCGCCTTGACCCAAACAAAGACTACAAAACAGACCATCCTGTTCCATTGTATTTCACGGCTATTGCTGCAGGCGAAACTAGCTTGGCTACGCCGGATTATTTGGCAGGTGCTATCCCAGAGATTTTATACAAAGGCAACAGCATTCGTTTTAGCTATGCAGCCCCCTATTTTGTAAAAGAAAATCAGATTCGGTACCAGACTTATTTAGAAGGTTTGGATGAGGACTGGGGGATCTGGGAAGACAAGGTTACCCGAGAATTTTCAAACCTTCCTTGGGGAAAATATACATTCAAGGTCAAAGCCAAAAATACCTTTGGCACTATCTCAGACGAAATCACTTATACTTTTGAAATATTACCTCCATGGTTTGCTACTTGGTGGGCTTATATTCTTTATTTCGTCAGCTTTGGCCTGATCGTCTATGCGGTGGTGAAGTTTCAAACTAGTCGAATCTTAGCTCGAGAAAAGACAAGAAATCAGGAAAAAGAACTGGCCAACGCCCGAGAGATCGAAAAGGCCTACACTGATCTAAAGGCCACTCAGGCTCAGCTGATCCAATCTGAGAAAATGGCATCCCTGGGTGAACTCACAGCTGGAATCGCACATGAGATTCAGAATCCACTCAATTTCGTCAACAACTTTGCGGTCCTCAACCAGGAGCTGATTGAGGAACTGAAGGAAGAAATAAAAAATGGCAACTATGAGAGCGTACAGGAAATTGCCGAATCCATCCAATCGAATGAGGCCAAAATCAAGCAACACGGACAACGGGCCGAGTTGATTGTAAAGGGAATGCTACAACATAGCCGCAACAATTCAGGGGAAAAGAAAGCCATCAATCTTAACACGCTGGCAGAGGAATTTTTAAAGCTTTCCTATCATGGCTTGAGGGCAAAAGATAAGAGCTTCAATGCAGAGTTTCACATGGACTTAGATCCTAATCTCCCTAAAGTCACGGTCGTAGAACAAGACCTCGGGA
>JAHEBE010000277.1 GCA_024642365.1 Algoriphagus sp. | reverse complement strand
GGAGCTACTACAGCAATGATTTCTGGACTTTCTTCTGGAGAATTTGAAGTTCTTGTTACGGATGCAAATGGTTGCCAATTGGCTGGAGTGGGTCAAGTTTCTGAAGCAATTCCTTTGGTCAGAATGCCTACCGGGTTTATCCCAAATCAAGGCCCTTATTTACCAATAGCTACCTGTGAGATATCTTTTAACATGATGATTTATGATCGATGGGGTCAATTAGTCTATGCAGGAGATAGTGGTTGGGATGGTCTGAACAATGGAAAAGAAATGCCCCAAGGCGTATATTCTTTTATTTTAAATTATACCTATAACACAGAAGAAGGAATTAAATCCGACGATCAAAAAGGTTCATTCACCCTGATCAACTGACTATTTATCTAAAAAGTAAAGGCTTTCCCATGCCTTTTGGATAGTTTTGTTCTAACAATTTTTACTAGAGAAATGAAAAAAATTTTAATCACCGGTGGAGCTGGATACATTGGTTCGCATACAGCAGTAGAATTAATCAAAGCAGGACTTGAACCGATTGTGTTAGATGATCTATCGAACTCCAATCCACAGGTAATCGACCGGTTAAAGGAAATTACAGGTAAAGAAATCACATTTTATCAAGGAGACTGTAATGACAGATCTACTTTGGATACGATCGCCAAGACCCATCAGCTAGCAGGAGTAATCCATTTTGCCGCTTTTAAAGCTGTAGGAGAGAGTACCGAACAGCCTTTAAAATATTATCGCAACAACGTTGGTTCTTTAATTACGCTTTTGGATTTCATGTCGGAAAATAAAATTCCAGATTTGGTTTTTTCTTCTTCTTGCACGGTTTATGGTCAACCGGAGGTTTTACCGGTCACTGAAGCAACACCTAGACAGGAAGCAGAAAGCCCCTATGGAAACACGAAGAAGATCTGTGAAGATATCCTGATTGATATTGTGAAAAGCCAGGCTGGACTTCGAGTGATTTCACTTCGATATTTTAACCCAGTAGGTGCTCATCCTAGTAGTAAAATAGGCGAATTGCCAATTGGAAAACCAAATAACCTTGTTCCATTCATTACCCAAACTGCCGCTGGCATCAGAGAGAAGTTAACAATATTTGGAAATGACTACGATACGCCGGATGGGACTTGCGTCCGTGATTTTATTCATGTGATGGATTTAGCTGATGCGCACGTGAAAGCTTTCACTTATTTAAATGACAAGTCTAAAGATTTCTATGATGTGTTCAATGTAGGTACCGGAAACGGAAATACAGTTTTAGAAGTGATTCAGGCTTTTGAAAAAGTAAATGGGGTAAAATTGAATTATGAAATCGGTCCTAGACGTCCAGGTGATGTGGTGAAGATTTGGGCGGACACGAAAAAAATCAACGCGGTATTAGGTTGGACTCCTTCAAAAACGCTCGAAGATTCAATGCGTGATAGCTGGAATTGGGAGAAAAGTTTGAAATAGACTTTGATATAACTAGTTTAAAAAAGCCCTAAAAAATCGATTTTAGGGCTTTTTTTTGTTATTCAAACTTCTGGAAAACAAAAAAGCCTTAGATTTCTCTAAGGCTTTAAGCGGAATGGACGGGACTCGAACCCGCGACCTCCTGCGTGACAGGCAGGCATTCTAACCAGCTGAACTACCACTCCAATATTTTTAAGGTTTTACCCTTGAATTCTTTTTTAAAGATGCCCTTCTCGTTTGAAGTGATGCAAAGGTAGGTATTTAGATATTTTGCGCAATACATTGATCTAATATTTTTTGTTTGCTATGGTTATGTGATTCTAATTCAGGGAAATAATTTTTAAGAAGGACATAATCTGGTTGAAATCCCTCTAATGGTTTTTCACAAAGGGATAATCCTTATCTTTGTTATTCTTAAAAAATCCCATTATGGTTTTAGAATTTGAAAAGCCCATCGTTGATTTGGAGCAAAAACTTCAAGAAATGAAGGAGTTAGCAAAGGGTAGGAACATTGATCTAAGTTCAGATATCGAGTCGCTGGAAGAAAAAATTTTAGCATTGAAGAAGGAAACGTTTCAAACTTTAACTCGCTGGCAGCGGGTTCAATTATCCCGACATGCAGAAAGGCCTTATGCATTGGATTACATCTATGAAATCACCAACGATTTTGTGGAACTCCATGGAGATCGAAATGTGAAGGATGACAAAGCAATGATTGGAGGCTTAGGAGATATTGACGGAAGAACTGTCATGTTTATTGGCCAGCAAAAAGGAAGAAACACCAAACAACGCCAAGAGCGAAATTTTGGAATGGCTAATCCTGAAGGCTATCGAAAGGCACTTCGATTGATGAAAATGGCTGAAAAATTCGGGAAACCTATTGTTACTCTAATTGACACTCCAGGTGCTTTTCCAGGTTTGGAAGCAGAAGAGCGTGGTCAAGGAGAGGCAATCGCAAGGAACTTGAAAGAAATGTTTATGCTGAAAGTACCTGTGATCTGTATTATTATAGGTGAAGGTGCTTCCGGTGGTGCATTAGGTATTGCAATTGGAGACCGTGTATTCATGCTGGAAAACACCTGGTACTCTGTGATTTCACCAGAATCTTGTTCCTCAATCCTTTGGAGATCTTGGGACTATAAGGAGCAAGCTGCCGAAGCGTTGAAATTGACGGCTATGGATATGAAAGGAAATGGTTTGATCGATGGCATTATTCCCGAACCTTTAGGAGGGGCACATAAAAACATGAAAAATATGGCCGCCACTATTAAAGAAGCAATCAACGTGGCTTTGAAAGAGTTGGACAAGGTCAAGCCTGAAAAGCGAATTGAGCAACGAATTGATAAATTCTGCGCCATGGGCGTAGTAGTAGAATAAAAAATACCAACCCGGACTTGAATAAAGCCCGGGCTTTTTTCTTAATCGAGTCATGGAATTATACGCAGTAAACACAGGGTTTTTCAAATTGGATGGGGGAGCAATGTTTGGCGTAGTGCCAAAGTCACTATGGTCACGCACCAATCCAGCAGATGAGAATAATCTTTGTACTTGGGCAATGCGCTGCCTTTTGGCGGTAGAAGGAAATCGAATAATTTTGATAGATAATGGAATAGGGGATAAGCAGGATGCTAAATTCTTTGCACACTATTATCTGCATGGGAATGATTCGCTGGATAAAAATTTAAGAAAACTAGGTGTCAGCCCAACTCAGATTACAGATAATTTTTTGACTCATCTTCATTTCGACCATTGTGGAGGTGGGATTAAATATGGTTCACACGGTCAATTTGAATTGACTTTTCCTAGAGCAACTTATTGGAGCAATCAAGATCATTGGGACTGGGCAACTCAACCAAATCCGCGTGAAAAGGCCTCATTCTTGACTGATAACATTCTTCCTATGCAAGAAATTGGTCAGTTAGAATTTCTCGATTTGAACACCAAAAGTTTTATTCCTGGTTTTGATTTTATCACTGCTGATGGTCATACCGATAAGCAGATGCTGCCAAAAATAAAGTACAAAGGGAAAACGGTAGTATTTATGGCAGACTTACTTCCTTCCGTAGGACATATTCCTTTACCTTATGTGATGGGATATGACACCAGACCTTTGCTGACAATGGATGAAAAATCGAGATTCCTAGAAGAAGCAGCACGTGAGCAATATGTTTTATTTTTACAGCACGATAGCGAAAATGAATGCTGCACTGTGAAAATGACGGATAAAGGAGTTAGGTTGGATCAAACGTTCCGATTGGATGAAATCTAAAATGAAAATTGGAATAGCCTTGTCAGGTGGAGGAGTAAGAGGGATTTCTCATTTGGGAGTTTTGAAAGCGCTCAATGAATCTGGGATTGTTCCTGCTAAAATCTCCGGGACCTCCGCAGGAGCTATCGCAGGAGCAATGTATTGCCAAGGATATTCCCCGGAGGAAATCCTGAAGATTATTGTTGAAACCAATTATTTTAAGTTTATGCGTCCAGCGATTTCTTTGACAGGGATCTTGAAAATGGATGCAATGGAGAGTCTTTTCAAGGTGTATTTGAAGCACAATGATTTTTCAAAACTGAAGACTCCACTTACAGTGGCAGCTACTGATATCAAAAGAGGAAAGGTTATTTACTATTCAGAAGGCGAATTGATTAAGCCGGTCATGGCCTCCTCTTGCATTCCAGGGATGTTTGAGCCGATTGTAATTGACCAGCGATATTTGGTAGATGGAGGAGTCTTGAATAATCTCCCAGTAGAGCCACTTGAAGGGTTTTGCGATTACGTGATTGGGGTGAATTGTAATCAGCTTCCTGAGGAAAGTAATATTCGGAATATGA
>JAHEBE010000276.1 GCA_024642365.1 Algoriphagus sp. | reverse complement strand
TTCTTTTTTGCCATTTCACATGCTATTTCTGATGTCGAAAACCCAATAGCACTTTCCTTTTCCATACCCATACAAAGGTGGATAGTCTTTGCTAACCCTACATTGCTCAGCAGGATCATCAGTGAAAACGCTATGGAAAGAATCTTTTTCAACAGTTCAAACTTACGAAATAAATACGATTGTGTTCAAAATTAAATATTTTCATCATCTTAACTCGCTATAAATCAGCTTTTATTACTGGATCAGTTTCAAAATATAGGTGATAATGTTTGCTACAACCTGGATTGAATGCCGATTTACAATTGGGGCAAGTATTATTTGAATTTTGATAATCCGTAATACTTAACTCAGTCCCACAGACTCCACAAAGAATCGCTTTTTCATCAAATTCGTTTTTTGGCCAGACCGAAGCGGGATGATCTGCTGTTTCCTCATGGCAAGAGCTACATGGATAGTATTTTTTGCAACAATGGAATTTGATTGCAATAATATCTAATTGAGAATGCCAATGTTGACAGCGGGTTTGTTGATCCACGGGTTTACCATAAATGTTGATGCCCCGGATTTCGGAACGAACAATTGGTAGAAGTGGTGCATTCTGAGCCATTAATGGTCCGGTAAAAAACAAGCCAAGAAGAATTGAAAATAAATAGAACTGTTTCACAATCGGAGTTTTTAATTTCATTCTGGTTTGGCAATAAAACCTGCTTTTATTACCGTTTTGAAGACATCTTCAGCAGTCATATCTTCCGATTCTATAGTAAGAATCCGATCGGCGCTAACTAGATCGACATCCCAAGATTTTATCCTGGATTCTGCATTTAGAATGGGGGTCACTTTAGAAAGGCAGTTTCCGCAGTTAATGTTGGTTTTAAATTTTTGAGTTTTCATTATTTCAAAATTACAATGTTTTCCCCTTCAAACGAAGGCTATTCAATACCACAGATACCGAACTAAATGCCATCGCTGCTCCAGCTATCATAGGGTCAAGTAGAAATCCATTAATGGGATAAAGGACACCTGCAGCAATGGGAATTCCGATTAAATTATAAATGAATGCCCAAAATAGATTTTGATGGATGCCATGAACAGTCAGTTTAGAGAGATTAAAGGCTTTTTGTATGGATCTAAGGTCGGAGGAGATGATTGTCATTTTAGCGACGTCCATTGCGATATCAGACCCATGTCCCATCGCTATGCTCACATCTGCCTGAGCTAAAGCTTCAGAATCATTTATACCATCGCCAACCATTGCGACTATTTTACCTTGGGATTGTAGCTCTTTGATAAAATTTGATTTATCTGTCGGCATCATCTCAGCTTGGAAATGCTTTAGGCCAACTTGCTTAGCAACAGCCTTTGCAGTCTGTTCATTATCTCCAGTTAGCATATAAACGGATATTCCATCTTCCGTTAAGCCTTGAATGGCTTCTTTGGATGTATCCTTGATTTGATCTGCAATAGCTATACATGCTAGGATCTCAGAAGTACTTGCGAAGAAAACCACTGTTTTCGCTTCATTTCTCCAATTTTTAATTTTAGAGGAAACTTCTGAACTTAATTCAATTCCTTTCTCAGAAAGTAATTTTTGATTACCCACATAGAATAGTTCACCAGAAGGTAGCGCTGCAGAAACACCCATTCCTGTGATACTTTGAAAGTTTTGAATTTCAACAGAATTAATTTCTTTTTCTTTTAAAGCAGTAACAACGGCTTCTGCTAAAGGGTGTTCAGATGCCCTCTCCATTGAAAGCAATAGCGATGAATACTGGTTCTCAAAATTAGCTTTTGTCCAAAGGATGTCTGTAAGAATGGTTTTTCCGGACGTAATTGTCCCCGTTTTATCAAGGATTACAGCATTCACTTTATGGGCTAATTCAAGGCTTTCAGCATCCTTAATAAGAATATTGTTTTCTGCACCTTTTCCCACGCCTACCATAATAGCAGTGGGAGTAGCCAATCCTAAAGCGCATGGGCAAGCGATCACCAAAACTGCAATGGAATTCATTAAGGCATGTGTGAAGGCATCCTCACCACCAACGATCATCCAAACTATAAATGTGATTATCGCAATTGAAATCACTACTGGAACAAAAATCCCAGCAATTTTATCGACTAATTTTTGGACAGGCGCCTTACTTCCTTGGGCCTCTTGTACTCTCAAAATGATTTGAGCAAGTAAAGTTTCCTCACCAACCTTTTCTGCTATAAAATGAAGGCTCCCTTTTTGATTAACTGTTCCGGCAAATAGTTGCTCATCCGCTCTTTTTTCTACAGGAATAGGTTCGCCAGAAATCATACTTTCATCCACGAAGGAATTTCCTGAAATCACTTTTCCATCTACTGGTACCTTTTCGCCCGGTCGGACAATGATTTCAAATCCTTTTTGAACATCATTAATTTTGATCTCCTTTTCAACACCATCAATTAAGGCTTTCAAAGTTTTAGGCTGAAGACCCATTAATTTTTTTAGTGCTGTAGTTGTGTTGGATTTGGCTCGAGCCTCCAAAAGTTTACCGAGTGTAATAAAAGTGATAATGACAGTTGCTGCTTCATAATACACATGAGGATGAACTCCTCTTGCATGCCAGAATTCAGGAAAGAGGGTATTCCCTAAACTAAATAGAAAAGCAATTCCGGTACTTAAGGCTACAAGGGTGTCCATATTTGCCTTTTTATGCTTGGCTTGCTTATAGGCTCCTATGAAAAATGGTTTCCCAAAATAAAAAAGAACTGGAATGGTCAATAATAGAGAAATCCATTTCCCAGGTTCCCAATTCATAAAAAACATTCCAAGAATCACAACGGGGAACGTCAAACCTGCCGACCAAATCAAGCGAATTTTAGTGGATTGATATTCCGCTTCTTGTGCTGATTCGCTAGCTAGACTAGGGTTTTCATTCGAAATAATCAACCCATATCCAATGTCGCTTAAGGCTTTATTTAATAATTCCGGGTTGGTGCTTTGATCAAATTCAACCAAAACTGAATTGCTTGCAAAATTGACACTTGCAGCTTTTACCCCATCCGTGTACTGCAAGATCGTTTCTACACTTGAAGCACATGCTGCACAGGTCATCCCTGTAACTGGGAAAGTTCGCTTTATGGTTTGAAGGATAGGGCTTGACATAGAAAATATTCAAAAGGATTTCCTTCCGAATGGAATACTGTTTTTAAAACCTCTTATGGCTAAGAAATAGTTCGGCCAGCCTGAAAGAATTCAAGCTGGCCGAATATAGCAATGCATAATTAAATCAACTTCATTCCTTCAGGATCCCATAAAATCGGCTTTTCCTGTGCAATACTTAAGTTGCAGGCAATGGATGGTGCAGCTGTCCGTAAACCAAATGAAGCATCCTCAAGGATGGGACTTCCAGTTCGAATCGCATTAAAAAAGACTATGAAATGGTCTAAACGATCATCATAATCATCTGCAGCTGCAAATTCCATCGGTTTATTTCTTTCGAAACCTCCGTCATTATCATCTCCATAAGTCGCCTTATACCATTTTTCAAATTCAACTTTCTCTTCTTTGGAAAAACTGGTAAAACTGTCATATCCACCATAGCCTGGATCTGCACTTCTTTTCAAAGTGTTAACGGTAAAATCATTCCAGCCTATTGTAATTACTCCGTCAGTTCCGACAAATTTCATCCCGAATTCTCCTTTTCCTTCCCCATCACAAAGATTTACTCTAGTGGTAACCTGAAAGGAGTCATGCTGTGATGATTTTGGATAAGTCATCAAGGCATTGATGACATCATAGGCATCTCGGCCATCCTTCCAGTATTTTAAATCACCGGCACTAAAAATCTTTGTTGGACCGTGAGAGCCAGTTATAGTATGAACGCTAGTCAATAAATGGACAATGAGATCTCCTGCTGCTCCAGTACCATATTCACTGTAATTTCTCCATCGGAAGAAGCGCTTTGCATCAAATGGAATTTTAGGTGCGTAGCCTAAAAACTCATCCCAATCGACAGTTTCTGGACTTGCATCCCGAGGAATAGAATAATTCCAGGCACCATTTGAAGTACTTCGATCACAGTAGGCAGATACAAATGTAAGATCACCAATCATTCCTGAGTCTAATACTTTTTTTGCTTCAAGTATCGCTACAGAACTTGCCCGTTGACTTCCAACTTGGAAGACTTTGCCGGTTTGTTTCTGGGCATCGATAAGTGCTTGTCCATCTTCAATTCGTTGCACCATTGGCTTTTCACAATAAACATGCTTCCCAGCTTTCATTGCGTCGATGGCGATGCGCTGATGCCAATGATCAGGAGTACA
>JAHEBE010000275.1 GCA_024642365.1 Algoriphagus sp. | reverse complement strand
GAAGCAGTAGAAATCACACCTGAATTAGCTGAGGAAATGAAACTGAATACGCTGGATGGAGTCATTGTCACTCACGTAGTCAAAGGTGGCGCCGCTGAGGCTGCAGGAATTGCTAAGAATGACGTGATCACCAAACTTGGAGATCAGGAGATTTCAGGAATGGGAAGCTTTGAAGAGGCCCTCTCGTATTATTATCCTGGTCAGAAACTACCAGTTGGGTTCAATAGAAATGGGTCAAATAAAACAAGTCAGCTCACACTCCAAAATCTGGAAGGTGGAGAGGGAATTTTAAAGCGCGAATTTTTCAGTTCAGCCATATTAGGAGCTCAACTTGAGGCCATAAATACGATTGACAGGGATCGCCTTGATATTCCATATGGGATTAAAATCACCGCATTGACTCGGGGTTACCTTAGAGATTTAGGCTTAAGAGATGGATTTGTAATTACTCAAATCAATCGTGAGGCTGCCAGAGACCCAAAAGTTGTTGGAAAGTTTTTAGAGGAATTCAGTGGGAAATTACTGCTCGAGGGAGTGGCGCCAAATGGTCAACCCTTCTTACAAAGCTTTAATGTGAGGTAATTATGCCTTTTTAATGAAAGTTTAGTACCTTTTTAAAAAGAAGCTTATGAAATCTCTCCCAAAATCCTGTGAAGAATGTCTTGCTGAATATTCTTCGGCGCTAGACGATTTAACTGTATTTATCAACCGTGCGAAAAAGGGGAAAATGTCTGAGGCCCAAGCCCGGGAATTGATCATCAATTTTGAAGTTTGTCATGAATTAGCCTTAAAAGTGCTGACCAGCTATTTCAAAAAACAAGGAAAAGGGCCTTTCACCGGGTCGCGAGATTTGACAGTAGAAGCTTTTCACGCAGACTTGATCGATGATGGGAAATCTTGGTTAGATATGGTAATCGATCGAATCCAATACAATCCGATTTATGAAATAGACACCCAGGAAAAATTTTTAGATAATATTCAGAAAAAATACTTGAGGCTTTTACAACGATTTGAGGACACTATGACAAAAAAAATTGAAGCCTAAAAGACTGATTGGATTTGGAAATCCTTAATAGGAACGCATCTTAAACTTCTTCTTCAATTCATTAACTGTATTTCTGAAAGAGGAATCTGTTTCCATAATATCATTAACCGTCGTAATGGCGTGAATTACAGTCGAGTGATCTCTACCTCCAAAATGATAGCCGATTGACTTTAAAGAGTGGTTGGTGAATTCCTTACAGAAATACATAGAGACTTGTCTCGCCACCACAATTTCCTTTTTTCGGGTTTTCGCCTTTAAATCTTCAATATCAATCCCAAAATATTCAGCCACTGACTTTTGGATAAAATCAATCCCCACTTCAGTTTCAATATCCTTGATGATATTTTTCATCACAGTTTTGCCAAGTTCAAGACTTATCTCCACGCGATTCAGTGAAGCATGCGCTATCAAGGAAATTAAAATACCTTCTAATTCCCGAACATTGGTATCAACTGTATAAGCTAAATATTCAACCACATCGTCAGGAATAATAATTCCTTCTGATTGCATTTTTCGTCTAATGATGGCTACCCTTGTTTCAAAATCTGGCATTTGCAAATCAGCCGTCAATCCCCATTTGAATCTGGAAAGCAAGCGTTCTTCCAAGCCTTTCAAGTCCCTAGGGGGACAATCAGAAGTCATGATGATCTGCTTTTTGCTTTGATGCAAATGATTGAAAATGTGAAAGAACATTTCCTGAGTCCGATCTTTGCCAGCAAGGAACTGAATGTCATCAATAATCAAAACATCAACTTGCATGTAGAAATTTGTAAAGCTTTTCACATTTCCATCTTTAATGGAATCCATGAATTGGTTCACAAACTTTTCCGAAGAAACATACAGTACAAACTTATCCTCCGGACCATTTTTGATCTCATTACCGATCGCTTGTACGAGGTGAGTTTTGCCTAATCCCACTCCTCCATAAACCATCAAAGGATTGAATGAAGTGATACCCGGCTTGGTCGCCACAGCAAAACCGGCTGATCGAGCCAATCGGTTACAATCACCCTCGATGTAAGTATTGAAGGTATAGGTCGGATTCAGGTTACTGTTTGTCAATGCTTCTGCATTGAGTGACTGCATTTCAAAAGGAGTCTTGTGTTGCTCCTCAGGCTGGTTTTTCGTAGAGCCAGAATTGCCTTGCGGATAAGAAACCACATAGGGTTGATTCGAGGAATTTCCCTTGTCTACCACCACTGCATATTCCAACTTTCCACCCTGTCCAAGTGTAGTTTTGATGGCAAGCTTCAACACTTGCACATAATTATCTTCCAACCACTCGTAGAAAAACTGACTCGGAACCTGTATCGTAAGATTTGTCCCCTCAAGTTTTACAGGATTGATCGGTTTAAACCAGGTAGAAAAGCTCTGCTCATTCACATGTTGCTCGACAACACGTAAACATTCATTCCAAACTGCGGTAGCTTCTGAACTCATTTGAGAAGATTTCTGAAAAACAATGACCCGAGGTAGGTCCAAGGGTGTCAAAATTGTAGAAAATTAAATTAAATAAAAAATCAAATTCGGCTTGAAAATGTCATATTTCAAACAATGTTGATTTTGAAGCCAATTTTTTTCTGATTGCGCTTTTATTTTTATGCTGATTCTTAGATTGACAGCTAATCTTCTTTAAAATAAGCTGAATTTTTAACCTTTCCATTACTCGAGAATTAAATCAACTAGAAATGACCCTAGAAAGGATTCATCATTTTGGCTTGTTTTCTTTAATTTTGAAAGAATAAAAAGCATTTATTATTAAAAGCCCAAAATGCCCAACTCAGATTTTTACCCTTTTTCACCCTCCAGCCACAGCGATTGGCTCGATCAAATCCGAAAGGATCTAAAAGGAAAAATTGAAAGCTCTTCTTTAAATTCTACACTTTGGGAGGAAATTCAAATCGAACCAACCTATAGTTTCGAGGAAAAACTTTCTCATCCTGAGCCAATCCAGTTTAATCCAAAATCAAAACTCCCGGGTTTATCTCCTCGGATTTGGAATAACCTGGTGTCCCCGAAAGGAGGAAATGAACAATCCACTAATCAGGAAATCCTCGAAGTACTCCAATTGGGTGCCGAGGGTTTGGTTCTCCGACTGGACGGTACAGAAGATTTGAATTTGATTTTAAAAGGAGTTTTAACCACTTATATACAAGTCTACTTTCTACCAACGGGTCCTGCGAAGCCAGTTTTTGAACTAGTGAAAAACTGGGTTGAAACAAATCAGCTCAGCTCAGAAATGTTAAAAGGTGGAATTCTTTGGTCTCCGACAGGTGAATTGTTCAAGGGCAAAAAGAACTTGGAGATAGAAGTTTCATTGGCTCTTCATTACCTACCAACCTTCCATTCATTTCCGGATTTCTATCCGATAATTGTAGATTTTGCACGGTATGCAAATGCCGGAGGGACAGGAATTCAGGAACTAAGCTATGGTTTTGGGGAATTAATAGAAATACTAGACCATTTTGGGAAAAATGGGATCCTCCCTGAAAAGGCTATTTCTCAAATTGCTTTTCATTCGGCTGTGGGTGAAAATCATTTCCCTGAAATAGCAAAGTTGAAAGCTATCAGATTGTTTGCAGCAGATTTAATCTCTAACCTTGGAGGGAACACAAGTCCAGAATCTATCCATCTTCTTGCGTCCACAAGTCGTTGGACCAAGCCACTTCTGGACCCTAATAGTTCGCTAATTCGCCAAACTTACGAAGCGATGGCAGCAGTGTTAGGAGGTTGCAATTCGTTGTGGGTTAGGCCTCAAAATGAGTTAGATGCTGATCCCCTTTTTTCAAGAATCGCAAGGAATGTTGGGACGATACTTCGAGAAGAAAGTTTTTTAGACAAAGTAATGGATCCTGCAGCAGGAGCTTATTTTATAGATCACATTCAAAATGAACTTGAGGAAAAAGTAATCGATCATTTGAAAACAATGGAAGAATCCGGTGGATGGTTAGGAAATTTTTTAAATCAAACCATCCATACCAATGTAGAAAACTCTGCAAAATCGATACAGGAGGCTGTATTGTATAAGCAAAAAATAAGTGTGGGTGTAAATAGTTTTGAGCTTAAGAATGGGCAGCTAGTTGCAGGTGCTGAGCAAGAATTGGAAGAGTTTGATTTACCAGAGACTCGATTAAGTAAGCTTATAGAACTTGATAAATTAAAAAACGCATGAGACCTGATTTAAAAAACTGGAAAAGGGTTTCAAGAAAATCCCAAGAATCTTCAACTGAAGAGGGATGGGACACTGCAGAGCAAATCAAAATCAGC